>JAAUTF010000622.1 GCA_012031775.1 Candidatus Altimarinota bacterium
GGCCCAGTGAGCACTCCCGCGCCAGCACCGCCCGCCAGCGCTGCTGTTCGCGCCGAAAGCGGGCATAGCGCTCCCGCTGAGGTCGCCACCGTCGCCCCTGTTGCCGAGGCCGATGCTGCACTTCCCGGCATTGAGCGCCGCACCATCACGGTACCACCGGGTGAAGGCCTGAGCGATCAGGCTGTGGCGCGTGGGGCAGTTGAGGATTTCCTGAACGAGCGGCCCTGGTTACCCTGGGTTATCATCGCCTTTCTCGTCGGTTATATTCTCGGTCGGCGTAGCTAGGCGGCATACGAATACATCCGCGCGGCCTTGCTTTGTGGCACATCAGGTTCAGGCCCCGCATTTCTTACGATTGTACAAGGAGGTAACAGCGTGACAACGGTTCATGTCACCGTCAATGGCGTCACCCATCGATCCGAGGTCGAGCCGCGCACGTTGCTCGTCCACTATCTTCGCGAACAGCTTAACCTCACCGGTACACATATCGGCTGCGATACGAGCCAGTGTGGGGCATGCGTTGTCCACATGAACGGCGCAAGTGTGAAGGCTTGTACGCTGCTCGCCGTCCAGGCCGATGGCGCTGAGATCACCACCATCGAAGGCCTCGCTAGCAATGGCACGCTGCACCCGCTCCAAGAGGGTTTCTGGGAGAAACACGGCCTGCAGTGCGGCTACTGCACCCCCGGCATGATCATGGCCGCCGCCGATCTGCTCCAGCAACATCCTAACCCTACCGATGACGAGATCCGCCACGGCCTTGAGGGCAATCTCTGCCGATGCACTGGCTACGAAAACATTGTGTGCGCTGTGCGTTATGCCGCCGATAAGATACACGCGCTGTTGCGGCCGACTAGCTTTTGAACTGGCGCACCAGGAAACACATAAACCGAGGAATCTCTGAACGAAGGAACGTTTGAACCAGTGCAGTGCTACAGATGTAGGAGCATCTCCGGTTCGTAAGTCCCTCGGTTCCTCGGTTCCTTTGCTCGCGCTAACCGTTACTAACAAAACTAGCATCCAGGAGTCGAGGATGACCACTGAGATCCAGGAACGTGTTGTCGGCCGTTCAATCAAGCGCCGCGAAGACCCAAGTTGATCACCGGCACCGGTAGTTATCTCGATGATATCAAGCTGCAGGGCATGCTGCACATTGTGCTCGTGCGCAGCCCCTACGCCCACGCCAACATCAAGTCTATCGATACCTCGGCTGCTAAAGCCCACCCGGGTGTTGTCGCTGTCTTCACCGGCGAAGACATGATGGATATCAACCCGCTGCCCGCCGCCTGGCAGGCTGGTGGCGTCAAGAATGTCGCCGTCACCCCGCGCGCGCTCTCGGTCGGCAAGGTCACTTTTGTCGGCGATCCGGTGGCTATGGTTGTCGCCTCCGACCGCTATGTGGCGCGCGACGCCGCCCAGTTGGTGGATGTCGATTTCGAGCCGCTGCCCGCCGTTGTCGACGCCAAAAAAGCTGTCGAGCCTGGTGCTCCACAAGTCCACGAGGCCGCCGCCAACAATATTGTCTTCGAGTGGGAGTGCGGCAGCAAGGAGCGCGCTGATGCTGCCTTTGCGAGCGCCGAGGTAATGGTCAGCGAGCCGATCATCAACCAGCGCTTGATCCCTACGCCGATGGAGACCCGCGGCTCGATCGCGCGCTACGAGCCCACGACCGGCGAGTTTACCGTTTGGATGACCTCGCAGGCTCCGCATGTGATGCGGCTGCTGCTGACGGCCTTCGTCTTCGGTATCCCCGAGACCAAGCTGCGCTGCATTACGCCCAATGTCGGCGGCGGCTTCGGCCAGAAGATTTTTTGCTATAACGATATGGCCTTCACTATGTGGGCCGCGCGCAAGCTGGGCCGCCCGGTGAAATTTGTTGAAGACCGCTCGGAGAACTATCAGTACTCCACCCACGGCCGCGACCATATCACCGATGCCGAGATCTGCGGCACCAAAGATGGCCAGATCACCGGTCTACGCGTGAAGACTTATGCAAATATCGGCGGCTATTTCTCCACCATCGCTGCCGGTATCCCCACCACGCTCTACGGCCGCATCATCACCGGTGTTTATAAGATCCCCGGCACCTATGTGCATGTCACCGGTACCTATACCAACACCGCGATGGTCGACGCCTATCGCGGCGCGGGCCGCCCCGAGGCGAGCTATCTCGTCGAGCGTATGGTCGATCGTTTCGCCGCCGAGATCGGTATGGACCCGGCTGAGGTGCGGCGCAAGAACTTCATCCAACCCGAAGATTTCCCCTACGATAACCAACTCGGCTTATTGCCCTACGATAGTGGTAACTACGAGCCCGCGCTCGATAAAGCGCTGGCGATGGTCGGCTACGCCGATTTCCGCACACAGCAGGAAGAGGCGCGTAAAAACGGCAAGTATCTTGGCCTGGGCATCTCGTCCTATGTCGAGATCTGTGGTGTGGCACCCAGCGCCTGGATCGGCCTCAACGGCCAAGGTTGGGGCGCTGGCCTCTGGGAAAGTGCCAACGTGCGCGTTCACCTCACCGGCAAGGTTGTTGTCACCACCGGCTCGCTGCCGCACGGCCAGGGCCTGGAGACGACATTTGCGCAGCTGGTGGCCGACGAGCTCGGCGTGAATTATGACGATATCGAAGTGCAGTGGGGCGATACCGCTGGCACACCTTTCGGCTACGGCACCTATGGATCGCGCTCGCTGGCCGTCGGCGGTACGGCGATCTACAAGAGCGTTGGCAAGATCAAAGAGAAGGCACGCAAGCTCGCTGCCCATATGCTTGAAGCCAACGAGGCCGATATCGAATTCGCTAACGGCAAGGCTTTTGTGAAGGGGTCGCCCGAACAGGCTAAGACGATCGGCGAGATCGCGGCTCAGGCTGCGCTGGCCTATAGTTTGCCCCAGGGTATGGAGCCTTTCCTCGACGATACGACCTACTACGACCCGCCGAATTGCACGTTTCCCTTCGGCACCCACATCAGTGTCGTCGAAGTCGATAAGGACACTGGGCATATCGATCTGCTGCGTTATATCGCCGTCGACGACTGCGGCAACCAGATCAACCCGCTGATCGTCGAGGGCCAGATCCACGGCGGCATCGCCCAGGGCCTCGCGCAGGCACTCTACGAGGGCGCGGTCTACGACGAGAATGGCCAGTTGCTCAGCGGCACGTTAATGGACTATGCCGTGCCGACGGCTTCAATGGTGCCGCACTTCGAGCTCGATCATACCGTTACACCTAGCCCCGTTAACCCGATGGGCGTGAAAGGTGCCGGCGAGGCGGGCACGATCGCCAGCGCGCAATGCGTAATGAACGCCGTCATCGACGCGCTCAGCCCCTTCGGCGTGAAGCACATGCAGATGCCGGCCACACCCGAGCGCGTTTGGAAGGCGATCCACGCATGATTGTAGATTGCAGATTGCAGATTTGGTTCGCGCAATCTGCAATCTGCAATCCGCGACCTAAGACATGTCTGGTGTGGCACGCGCAATCTGCAATCTGAAATGGAGTACATATGATCCCATCCGCATTCGAGTATTTTGCGCCTACGTCGGTGGAAGAGGCGATCGGCTTGCTTGAGCAGCACGGCGACGATGCGAAGATCATCGCTGGCGGCCATTCGCTGCTCCCCGCTATGAAGTTACGTCTGGCCGCGCCCGCAGTCATTATCGACATCAATAAGATCGGCGAACTGCGTGGTGTAGTGGTGAACGGTAGCGTCAATATCGGTGCGATGACGACCTACCACACCATTCTCGCCCACGATGGCTTGAAGGCAGCATGTGCCATTCTGCCCCGAGGCCGCCGTAATAGCCGCCCGCGCGGCGCGGCGATTGGTCGGCGGAAGCCGGCGTCGACCGGAAGGTGAACGAGGACTACTGCAAGGGCTGCGGGATCTGCGTGACCGAATGCCCCCGCTCTGCCATGGTAAT
>JAAUTF010000623.1 GCA_012031775.1 Candidatus Altimarinota bacterium
TGGCCGAACTGGAGCTCGGACCGGTCGCGCGCAACATCGCCGGAGTGCGTCATGCCGGTGAGCGGCTGGCGGCGGCGACGGGCGGTGCGTAGCCTTGGGCTACGGCCTCAATCAGCATGCTGCGCCGCTGTGGTTGGCGTCTCGGAGCGGCATCGAAGCAGAGCGCGCGGTGGGTTCTGACCAAGGAGCAAACGCCATGAGTCGTTATCTTGCGCTGCGGCGCGCGATGTTACCGACAACCGTGGTCGATCTCGCTGAGCAGGTGGCTGCGGCGGGCTACAAAGTGACGGGGCCGCGCCTCGCGGTGTTACGAGCGATTGCCGCGTGTGCGGAAAGCAGTTTCAGCGTCCATGAACTGGAACAGTGGGTACAGGCACGGGGCGAGTCGCCAGGTGTCGCAAGTATTTTTCGTACCGTACGGCTGCTGTGTACATTGAACCTCGTGGAGCGGATCCACGGGATCGAGGATTGTCATCGCTACTGCCTCACGAATGAGCGGCATGGGCACCACCTGATGTGCACCCAGTGCGGTGCGCTGGAGCGCTTCAACAATTGCGGCATGCAACCGGCCATCCGGCACTTAGAACGCCAAACCGGATTTCAGATCACCGCCCATCTGGTAGGATTATTTGGCCTGTGTCCAAACTGTGTACGGGCTGGAGCGCCCTCACTGCCAGGGCGGACGTAGCGCTTTGACAGTCTTGTTGATATATACTATCATTCACGTCGCTAACTCCTGAGAAGCTGTCTGCAATGATCCTCAGGCCGCTGTCTCGCTCGTGCACGCGGGCGGCCACGACACGGCACACACCGCATCGATCCGGGTTCCCGCAGCTCGTCCCTGTGCCTACGGGGACGGGAACGACACGACAGGTACTCTATCTGTGCATTCGCATGGCTGTATTAAATTGATACAATCTATCATTAACAACGCGATCATCCTGCTCAGCCGAGGGGGCTACAGCGCCGCCCCGCGCCGGCAGGTGGAACGGCTGATGGAAAGCGTACGCGCCAGTGGACGGTATGCGCTGGTTCTGTCGGCGCTGGTGGATCAGGGCGAACCGTCGCTGCCGCAAGCATTGGATATCTGTGCGCAGGCCGGCGCCCCACGAGCGATTGTACTGCCGGTTTTTCTGCCGGGTGACGCGAATCTCCAGATCTGGCTGGCGAAAGTTGCCCGGCGCTGGCAGGCGGCGCAGCCGCAACCGGCAATGGCGGTGACGCTTGCTGCCGGTCTGGCCGACCATCCGGCGCTCGACACGGCGCTGCTCGCCGCCCTCACAGCAGCAGAGGCAGGTTGTGATGTTGCCGAAGCTCCGCCACCCAACTGGGAGCACGACCCGGCGGGGTGGAGCGTAGTACCTGAACACCAACGGCACATTCTGACGTGTCGTGGGCCGCGCTGCACAGCACTTGGCGCCGATGTCTGCTGGCAGCGTCTGCGCGACAGCCTTGCCGAACACGGGCTGCGCGGTGCGGAAGAGCGCGTGCTCGTTGCTGCTACGGGCTGCCTCTACCCCTGTAATCGCGGGCCGGTGCTGGTCGTCTACCCCGACGGCGTCTGGTATGGCGATCTGACGCCGGAGCTGATTGAGGCACTGGTCGTTGAACATCTGGTGGGTGGAACGCCGCTCGACGCGCAGCGCATCGTACCGGGGCAGGCAAAGGAGTGACTGATGCAGCTGTACGACGACGATCACCTGATCGCCGAGCTCGCCGCATGCGAAGCACATATGCGGATGGCTGAGCGCGAACTGGAATTGCTGGCCTGGCTGCCGACGGCGCACTTCTTTACGGTGTTAGAGCGGTTGCACTGCGAGCGTGCACAGATGCAGTGCCTCCTGTCGGCTGTGCGTGCAGCACGCAAGGATGTGAAGGAGCGCTAAGGCACGTACTGAACACCTATACCCACGTCCTATTTCTTTTCGATCACTAGTCCAGGAGTTTGTATGCGTGTACGTCTGTTCACCCTGTTGGCCGTAGGAGCCTGTTGCTCGCGGCCTGTGGCAGCCAACCTGCCGCTCAATCGCCCGCTGCTCCGGCGCCGACGAATGCCCTGCCGCGCCACGGAAGCGCCTGCCGCGACAGCGAAGATCTCCCGCCGCTGCGCATTGTGACCTCGTTTCAGATCGCGAGTCTGAACCCGGTTGATGATGGCTTCTGGATGCCGGAGTTTGGCGTTGGCGAACTGATGATGCAGTTCCGCGCCGATGGGCAGCACTACCTCTGGCTGCTTGAGGAGCTTGAACAGATCGACGATGTGACCTGGCGGTTGCACCTGCGCGAGGGGATCACCTTCCAGAATGGCGCGCCGCTGGACGCCGCCGCGCTTGCGGCACTGATCAATCGGCAAATGGAGTTGTCGTCCAGTGCGCAGAGCAATTTCGCCGCCGGCACGACTGCCGAAGTTACCGGCGAGCTTGAGGTGACACTGAACACCGTTGCGCCGAATACCGGCGTCATTCCGGCGCTGGCCGACGAGGCGGTTTTCCCGGTCTACGATGTCGCAGCGGTTGAAGCGGCAGGCGAAAATGTCGAGCAACTGATCGGCGCAGGGATCTACACCGGCCCGTATAGCGTGGTCAGCTTGAATGAGCAAGAGATGCTGCTGGAGCGCTATGAAGGCTACTGGCAGGGTATGCCGGCCTTGCCGGGCGTGTCGGTGCGCTTTGTCAGCGATCCGCAGGCGCGCATTCTCGCGGTGCAGAACGATGAAGCCGATATTGCGCTCTACCCGCCGACAGCCGCCAAGCCGGTAGTTGATGCGCAGGATGGAATCTTCTTCAATTTCGGCACGCCCAGCACCGGCGGTTTCCGCATGGTGCTGAACATTCAGGAGCCGCCCTTTAACGACATGGCCGTTCGCCAGGCGATCATCCGGGCGATTAACTATGATGAACTCGCCAACGATGTCATGGATGGCGTGTTTGTCTCCGCCACAAGCTACTACCCGCCCTTCTTCGATTTTGCCCTGGCGAATCAGCGCACTGATGTCGCCGAAGCAACGCGCCTGCTGGACGAGGGTGGATGGCTGCCGGGCGCTGATGGGGTGCGCGCCAAGGACAGTGAGCCGCTGCGTGTGATCCTGCTGATCTATCCGCAACAGCCCGATCTGACGCCAATCAGCGAGGCGATTCAGGCTCAACTGAGCGATCTGGGCTTCGCCGTCGAGATCCGCTCGGTCGATAGCATCAATGATGCCCTCGGTCCAGGCGGCGAAGAATGGGACGCCGGGTTGGTGTCGGCAGGCGCGGTGACGTTTGGCGGCGCACCCGAACCGACGCTGCGGCGCTCTTTTGTCACCGGCGGCGACCGCAACTACGCCGGCTTTTCGAATGCTGAACTTGATGCGCTCGCTGAAGAACTCAGCCGGACGTTTGACTCCCAGCGCCGGACGGAGATTTTGCAACGCCTCCAGGTGATCAAAATCGAGGAAGAACCCTACCAGTTTTTCGTCAACCATCACACCGGTCGCGTCGTCGTCAATGAACGCTACCGCGACTATCAGCCGGGCTTTGCGCTCTACCACGTGTCGTACACGACCCGCCCGAGCGAGTAGGGATCGCCAGTGCTGAGTGCTGAGTACTGAGTGCTGGACACCCGCGCACGCGGGTGTGACAGTACGGTAGCTGTCGTTCCCGCGAAAGCGGGGATCCCGTGCGGACGTGACAGTGCTCCCCGTGTCGTTCCCGCACCTGCTCTGCACAGGCGGGGCGGGTCGGCACCCAGCACACGATGTGACAAAGGTTCTTATGGCTCAGGTTTCAATCGCTCCGCTGCAACGCATGCTGATCGCCCTACCCTGCTCCGGGCGATTAGCGTGCGGCTGCTGCAAGCGCTGCTGACTGTCCTTGGCATCAGTGTGATTATCTGGGCGCTGCTACCGCTGGCCCCGCGGATCCGGCGCTGCGCTTG
>JAAUTF010000624.1 GCA_012031775.1 Candidatus Altimarinota bacterium
TCCGTGACTCCGTGACTCCTGACTCCTGACTCCTGACTCCTGACCCCTCATAGTTTCCGCAACACATGCAGCAGGTACTCCTTGCGGTTGAGCGGGTTGTAGTCAGTGCGCGCCCGCTGTGGTGCCAGGCCGCGTAGTGCTTCGTAGCGCTCAAAGGCGCTCTCTAGCGTGCCCTCGCCGTGCGTGATGCGTGGCAGCTGCTGCTGCAAGGTATGCACATGCGCCGCCGGAATGTCGCCCTCTAGTTCGTAGGCTGCGCCGCGCAGGCTGGTCGTATGCGGTGTAGCGCGCAATCGCGCCAGCACCGGCATCAGCACACCGAGTGTAGTGGCGGGGATCTCTAGTTGAAAGCGGTGCAGCGGTTCGCAGACGACAGTGCCTGCCTCTTGCAGCGCTGCCATCAGCACCAGCGGTGTGAGCAAGCGAAAATCGCGTGCGCCCGTCGCCGGCGATACATAATCCGACTGCGTCATAGTGATCAAACAATCGGTGACCTGCCAGCCCCAGAGCCCCTGGCGCAGGGTGTCCTGCACGTTCTCAGCCATCGCGCGCTGGAATTCCTCGGCGGATTTATACACGAAGAGCGGCAGCGTTTCGGCTCTGGTCGCCAGCCGAAACGTGATCCCGCTGCCGCTTGGCCCTGGCTCGATGCGTAGGCCGATCGTTGCGAGAAAGGGGTTGCCGCCCTTGCCCAGCAGCTCTAAGGCACTGCCGCTGCCGGTGGGCCGCTCGACGCAGATCGTCGATGTCTCGCGAAAGGCGACGGCGATACCGAAATCGTTGGCGAGCGTGCTCTGGATCACCTCCTTCTGCACTTCGCCGTACAGCGAGACAAAGATCTCCTGCTGCTCCACGTCCATACGCAGGTTGATGAACGGGTCTTGCTCGGCAAGGTGGGCGAGGGCGGCGTGCAATGCGCTGCGTTCAGTCGGGCGCTGCGGCACGATAATCGTTTCCAACGATGGCGGGGCGAAGGAGCGCGGTAGCTCAGGTGTAGCTGTCGTGCCGATCGTGTCGCCGATTTGCACCGTGCTCAACCCCCAAACCTGCGCGATCTGCCCGGCTACGGCCACGTCGCGCCTCACGGCCCCGCCGCGCTCGAACACGCGGATCGCCGTCACTTTGGCGCTCTGACCATGGCCGAAGTGGAGCTGGTCGCGCAGTGCGATGCGCCCGGCAAAGAGGCGCACATAAGCGATCTTCTCGCCCGTCGGCGCGCGTTCGATCTTAAAAACACTCCCGCGCAGGGCGTCGGCGCTCGCGCCTGCGCTGCGGGCAAATAGGCTTTGATGGCGGCGAGCAGCGCATCGATGCCCGCGCCGGTGATCGCCGAGCCGCAGAACACCGGATGCACCAGCGCCTGCTGGGTTTGCTGTACCAGTTCGGCGCGCAGGCGACACGGCGCGATATCTGCTTCGTCGTCGAGGTAGGCAGCGAGCAGCCGCTCGTTGTGGCCGGTAAGCATATCGAAGAGGTGGCTGCGAAAGGCCTGTTCTTGAAAGCTGTAGCTGCTGATCGCGGCGGCGGGTGTGCCGAGACCGCTGCTAGAATTCATCGGCACGATCGTCGGCGTTAGCTTCTCGGCGATGCTGTGCAGCACGCGCTCGACGTTTGCACCGCTGCGGTCGATCTTGTTGATGAAGATCAGCGTCGGGATACGCAGCCTTCGCAGCGCCCGCATTAGCACCCGTGTCTGCGCCTGCACGCCTTCTACGGCAGAGATCACCAGCACTGCGCCGTCGAGCACGCTCAAGACGCGCTCGACTTCGGCGATAAAATCCGGGTGGCCAGGTGTGTCGATCAGGTTGACTGTCAGGTCGTCGATCGCAAACGACGCCACTGCGGCCTTAATCGTAATCCCACGCTGGCGCTCCAGCGCGAGCGAGTCGGTCTGCGTGTTGCCGGCATCGACACTGCCGAGCGCCGCAATTGCGCCCGTTGTGAAGAGCAGCCGCTCGGTCAAGCTTGTTTTACCGGCATCGACATGCGCCAGAATGCCGATATTCAAAGGTGCATAGAGCAAAAGCTTTCTGTATCTACAAGCGAATACAGCCGCGATTTGCCCGGGTGAAACGCACAACGGCTGCAGGCACTGCCTGCAGCCGCAACAACGACGGCTACAGGCAGATGCCCATAGCCGCCACACCAGCGACGGCTACGGAACCGCTTGTCTCGTGGCCGCCTGATAACAGAAAGCCACGAGGCTGTTGAATGCCCGTGGCCGCGTTCTACAGTATAGTCGCCGCCCGAAAAACAGCGGTGCCACACCTCAGCAACATCAGATAGAGCAGTGCTCTAGCCGATGCAGCCAGGAATAGTCCCTGTTCATCGTGCAAGCGATTGTTTATCGCTCACCAGGTACACTTACAGCAGGCGCTCACCCGAGGAAGTGAGAAGCCCAAAATTGTAAGTTGTTCCTGCCATGTATACAACCTCTTTCGTTTCGGTTACCAACGTATAAGTACCGTTAGCGTAGCACGGTACCACTGTCGGAGCAAGTCCGTCAAAAGGCGGAACTTCTCCAGGAAACGGGCGTTCTTGACGCATCTGTGTGCATGCATCACGGATCAAGCGTCACGGTGAGAGGTTCAGCAAAAACCGACTCTCTTATGAACGCAACGCATCCGGCAGATGGTCGCCCTGGGCCACGCGATAGGTTTGCACGCGCAGCTCGGCGAGGCGGTTCAACGTTGGGCCGGGGTCGCGCCAGCCGCCGAAGCTCTGCGGGTCGATAAAAATCACCACGGCGCGCACGCCGCGATAGAGCAGTTGCTGCAAGGCATTCGGCCAGCGCTCGTCGAGCGATGAGGTGATCACAAGCAGCGAGCTGTTGCGGCTCAACCTGCGGCTCTCGGCCACCAGCAATTCGGCCAGCGAGTGGCTGCCCTGCGCGCGGAGCACCGCCAGTGCCTCAAGAATCTTAAATAGCTGGCGCGACTCGCGCTCTGCCGGGATAATCTCGTGGTGCTGGCCCCAGGCCACAAAGCCGACGTTGCGGCTACGCTCTAGCAGATTGCGCGCCACCGAGGCGGCGCTCGCCAAAGCTGCCCAAGGTGCAGGGGTCGGGGCGCCGGCCAGCTCTATCTGGCGCCGGGCACCGCGCGCCTGTTCGCGGAAGCCGAGAAGATCGCCGACAAGGCGGGCGACAGCTTCGTCACCGTCGAGCGGCTTCTGCTTGCGCTCGCCCTCGACACGGACACCGAGGCCGGAAAGATCCTCAAGGCCGCGGGCGTCACGCCGCAGGGGCTGAACACCGCGATCAATGCGTTGCGCAAGGGCCGCGCCGCCGATTCGGCCACCGCCGAGAACGCCTATGACGCGCTCAAGAAATATGCCCGCGACCTGACCCAGGCGGCGCGCGACGGCAAGCTCGATCCGGTGATCGGCCGCGACGAGGAGATCCGGCGCGCCATCCAGGTGCTGTCGCGCCGCACCAAGAACAATCCGGTGCTGATCGGCGAGCCCGGCGTCGGCAAAACCGCGATCGTCGAGGGCCTCGCGCTGCGCATCGTCAATGGTGACGTGCCCGAGAGCCTCAAGGACAAGCGGGTGCTGGCGCTCGACATGGGCGCCTTGATCGCCGGGGCGAAGTATCGCGGCGAGTTCGAGGAGCGGCTCAAGGCGATCCTCAACGAGGTGACGGCGGCCGAGGGCGACATCATCCTGTTCATCGACGAGATGCACACGCTGGTCGGCGCCGGCAAGGCCGAGGGCGCGATGGACGCCTCGAACCTGCTGAAGCCGGCGCTGGCGCGCGGCGAACTGCACTGCATCGGCGCACCACGCTCAACGAATACCGCAAGCACGTCGAGAAGGACGCGGCGCTGGCGCGGCGCTTCCAGGCCGGTGTTCGTGCTCCGAGCCCTCGGTCGAGGACACCATCTCGATCCTGCGCGGGCTCAAGGA
>JAAUTF010000625.1 GCA_012031775.1 Candidatus Altimarinota bacterium
CGCGTGCGCGCGCTTCCGAGGGGTTGCGCTGAACGTGGCGCAGCAGATCGACCAGCACATCGCCGTCTGGCTCGGCCCATTGTGCAGCGCGGTAGTGCGCAGCGGCGCTGCCGGTCGGCAGCAGGCCACGGATCGGCAAAGGGTAAGCGTGCTTGTCGCTGAGAAAAGCGGTTGGGCCGCTCCAGTCCGTCGTGATCACCGGCAGACCGCAAGCCATGGCCTCAAGCGGCGGCATGCCCCAGCCCTCGCCCCGGCTCGGCAGCACAAAGCAGTCGGCGTTATGGTACAACTCGGCAAGCCGTGCGTCGCTCAGGGGCTGGTTATACAGCAGGCCGACCGGCGGCGAAGGGTGCGGCAGGGCTGCGGCGAGTTCGCGTAATGGGTTCAGCGCTGGCTCGCGGCAGTCGATCTTAAGCAGCAAGAGCACCGGGTCGTCGGCAGCGAAAGCCGCGCGGTAGGCGCGCAACAGCACATCCCAGCCTTTGCGCCGCCCCCACTCGAAAACCGATAGAAAGATGGTGCGCTCGCGCAGCCGCTCGCGCGGTGGGCCAGGCTTAAACAACGCAGTATCCACACCTAGCGGGATGGCAAAAAGCGGTCGCCGCACTCCGCTGGCGGCAAAGACCTCAACCCCCCAGCTACTCGGCGTCCACACTTCGTCCATTAAATTCGCCTGCTCAACCCAGGCCTGTGGCAGCCGATCGACCTCGAGCATCGTGAAACCGATACGGTAACTCCCGCTGTTTTTGCTGAACAGCTCGCCGCGTCCGTACACGATCTGCGGCACATCAAAGCGCAGCGGTAACTGCTGCAGGGCACGAATGCGCGCATCGACGGCGCTCTCCCACGCTTGCTCGCGCTCGTCGGCGTCGAAAAGATACAGCGGGCGCACCGCCACAGCCCGCGCATCTAGCCCGCGTACAAAAGCGCGCGATGACGTACTGTAGCCTGTGAGCGAGGCGAACGACGAGTGCCAGATCAGGTCGGTCATGGGTGTGAGGATTCAGGACTCAGGAGGTCGAGATACCGAATATCAGACACGAGACAAAATCGCTGCGCGCTGTGGTCAAATCAGCGATCTGGTGTATGCACGTCGTCGAGGTGGGCGGTGAGGCTATCGAGGATGCGCACGACGCGGGCGTTGGCGGCGTTGATAGCGGCGATCTCGCGCCCGAAGAGCCACCAGGCCAGCCGGGTGCGCAGGCGATCGAGCAGATTGCGCGCAGGCGGTGGGTCGAGATGCCAGATACGATGCAGTTCGCTGAGCTGCTGGGCGAAGTACGGGTCTTTCATGGCGAGCCCCGACAGTGTCGGCAGTACGCCGTAATCGGGCTGCTCTGCGGCCAGCGCGCGCTCGACACCAGCGAGCACTGGCTCATCGGCAGCGAGCGTCACCAGAAAGAGCGGCGGCTGATCGCGGATCATAAAACACTCCGTGTCAAAAGGCTCTCATCCCCAGCCCCTGCTCCCACCAGAGGAGCAGGGGCGAAACCGCGTCCTGATGCGCTGCGACGCCCCGCTCCCGCTTTGGGAGCGGGGTTGGGGTGCGGGCACCTCTGCCGTTTTGACCAACAACCCTCCAGGTCAGGAGTTGAGGTGAGGAGCGATGCTGAAGGTCAGCGCGTGACTAAGGGCACAAAGACCTCGTTCACGCTGTTCAGCACCTTGGCGTTCACGTCGATGCGCTGGCTCGGCAGCCCGGGCGAGTTGATCGTCACCGAGCCGCTGTAGTTGCCGGGATTCAGCGCTTCCAGCACGGTGTTCAGCCGCAGCGTGATAATCAGCTCTTCGCCGCTGCTGCCCGCCGTCTTGTTCAGCTCGATAAAGCCGGAAGGATCGCTCTTCGTCGCCGTCCAGCTGCCGCTACCACCGATCACATCGATCTCGTAGCTGTAACTGATGTCGCGCGATGCATCGGTGATCACGTTCAGCCGATCGCCCGACAGCCTAACCTGCGGCACCTGGTAGATGCCTTTGTGATCGGGGCTGCCACGGAACATTGGCCAACTGGCCTTCAACGAACTGAACTGCAAGGGCCAGACGTTGAAGCGAATCGCATTCTCGCCACCCGCCGAGGTGTCGCCAGTCACAGCGACCAGATCGAGCTTGCCGTTGCCGTCGAGATCGCCGAGCGCGGGCACATTGTTGAGCGTCCAGCGCGCGTAAAACGATGGCTTAGGATCATTTGCGGGCGGCTGCACGTCGTGGCCAGTTAACAAGGTGCCATCGCTGCCTTTAAAAATCAGCACATCCCAGAACATCGCCGCAAAGACATCGTCGCGGCCATCGCCATCGTAGTCGCCCAGCACCGGCGTCCCCGTCCACTGTTCGGGCGTTTTATTAAACAGGTCGGCACCCTTCGTGGCCCATTGGATAGCGCCGGTCTTACCGTTGAAGCTGCGCATCACGCCATCGCGCCCGCCAACAGCAATGTCGAGCTGATTGTCACCGTTCAGATCGCCGATCGCGGGCGAAGCGGTGACAATCGCGGGCAGCGTGGTGCGCCAGAGCAGCGAGCCATCTTCGGCGTTCCAGGCCGAAAGGTACTTGCCAGTGCCGCGCCCGAGGTTGCTATAATAAGAGCCCGTACCGGCTACAACTTCGAGCTTGCCATCGTTGTCGATGTCGGCGAGCGCCGGCGACGACTGAAAGATCTCGTCCTGGCTCGCGCGCCAGAGCAGCGTGCCATCGCCGTTAAGCGCATACAGGTCGCCGCCGTCTCTGGTGACAATCGGCGGATTGTACGTCGGATCGGTGTAATTGTGGGCATCAACGCCGATGATCAACTCGTTCACACCATCGTCGTCGACATCGGCGATCGCAGGCGACGACCAGACGGTATCGTAGATGAAGCGCGGCCAGCCCGGCAGGTCTGCGCCATCGAGCGCTTTAACATAGATAAACTGGTCGTTGGCACCATAAACGATCTCGGGCACGCCGTCGCCGGTAACATCGCCGATCGCGGGTGAAGAGATGACGGTATCGGCATAGCCGTCAGGGCCACTGGTATCGCTCGATCCACTGCGGTCGATCGGCAGCTGCGGCCAACCCGGCAGCGGCTGGCCATCCTTATTCAGCACGATCACGCCGCCGTGGCCTCTGCCAAGAATATCGCCTATCGAGATCACGATCTCGACATTGCCATCACCGTTCATGTCGGCAACGGCTGGCGCGCTGCGCACAGGCGGGGCTACCCCAGTGGGCGCAGACGGGTTCACCGCCTGCGCTGCCGCAATTATATCGTTGCCGATATTGCGCTGCCAAAGCAACTCGCCGTTATGGCGCACGGCGAACACAATGCCGCCTTTGCTGCCAACCACAATATCCGGGCGGCCATCGCCGTCGATATCAGCCAGCGTTGGCGAACCGAACTGCGCATAGGTCGTGTTGGTGATTACTTTGGGAAAGCCCGGCAGCTGTTCGTTTTGCGGGACTTCGTACGCGGTGGCCGGGCCAGTGGCGAGGACAAGCGCGCTGCAACTCGCCAGGGCGAGCATAGCGGTGGAGAATGCACGTTTCACTAATTGCTCCTCAAGGTGTTGCTAAAGCCGCATTTTGGCCCACTTATCTTACCATAGGTGGGGTACGGCCAACCTAATGAAAGGAAGTGCAAGTTCGATGTTTTGGAGTACCATAACATTAAACCTGCATATCTTCCTTAGCATTGGGTGTGCGCGAGTGCTTCAGCAAGCGCAATTTCCAGGCGCGCTTCGACGGCGGGCCAGCTGATGCGTCTCACCGAACTTGGCGTGCGCTTCCGTTCGCGGTTCCTCAGCCTGCCGTTCGGGGACCAGGCGTTTCTGCATCCCCGCAGCCAGCTTCCGGGCGCTTGGCTGCTATGACGAGACCGCGGCCCAGGGCGAGGACCACCTGCTGGTCCGCAGCGCACGGGCGCGCGGGGCTG
>JAAUTF010000031.1 GCA_012031775.1 Candidatus Altimarinota bacterium
CCATGTCCACTTTGAATATCCCCGCTCTCCGGCGGGATACCTCCGCACATACCCAAGTAACGCTTACTCACCTGTCCTTGCCGAAATGCCTCCAGTAAGGGTGCGTTCACGCGTCCGTCTTTGCTCAACAGCAGCACGCCAGAGGTATCGCGGTCGAGCCGATGGGCGAGGTGTAGAGGCGGCACAGCACCATCACGTGCCAGTAAATAGCGTTCTAGCGCGGCTGGCACATTTCCTGCCAGATCCCACGGTGTAATGCTACTGTACCAGCCAGCACGTTTGTGGATCGCGATGAGCCACGCGTCTTCATAACAAATATCAGTCGCCTGTAGCTCCAGGTGCGCATAGCCGTGCTGCGGTGGCCGCCGCAACGTTAGCTCATCGCCGCCGCAGCCACCTGCGCCTCGGCTCTTCGGCCCGTCGCCGATTAAGCCAGACGCGCCGTGTGTCACCATGTGCGCCGCCTCCGCCGCGCCAACCAGTTCTGTCGCCAGCTCAAGCAGCGTCTTGCCCACGCCCTCAGCATCAATTGTGATAATGATCCGTTCTGGGTGCAGCATAGGCTGTTGCTCACAAACGATAAGTGCGTGTCGCCGATCAACGTTGTCGCTAGCGATACGTATCCATTATCCCTCTAACTCGTCCACAAGCTTTTGCTTTAGCGCCCACAGCTGTTCCGAAAGCGAAACATGGTAGATGTGCGGATTCACCAGGCGTCGTACGCCAAGATCGAGACGCTGAATATCTGCATTACGCTGGGCCCGCATCGCCTCAATCGATGGGCTTTGATAGACAAGTTTGCCATCGCGCACTACATCGATCAAGAGTGCTTCGATCGTCGTAATATCGCGCTGGTCTAGCGTGCGAGAGCGTGTGTAGTCGCTTGGGTGGTGCAGCACAAGGCGCGACAAGGCCTGCGGTTCCTCGTCTTCAAGCCCGATCAGATCGGCAGTCGCCAGACCGCGTGTATCGTAGATGCGCCAGGCGCGTTTATTGCCTGGGTTCGTCATCTTGCCCGGCGAGTCGGCCAGCTTGATCGCCGCCGCCCAGTCGCCGCCCTTGTCGATCGCCACTAGCTTGTAGACGCCGCCGAGCGCTCCTTCACCGTGCGAGGTGACGAGCCGTGTGCCCACCCCGTACGTTAAGCGCTTCACAAGGTTATCGGCATCCACACCATAACGGTTCGCCTCCTCAGCGATCTGCGTGATAATCTGCCAGATCACCAGCTCGTCGAGGTCGCTAGAGAGCACGATCGGCACGGCGTTAAAGCCCGCTGCGTCGAGCATGCGCGCCGTCTGGATCGCCAGATACGCCAGATCGCCTGAGTCTAATCGTACGCCGCCCGGCGTATGGCCCTTCGTTCGCAGTTCTTCAAAGACTATGATTGCGTTCGGTACGCCACTTTCTAGCGTATCGATTGTATCCACCAGCAAAGTACACTCGTCGGGGTAGACGGCTGCATAAGCGCGAAAGGCGTCGAGCTCGCTCTGGCCTAGCGCCATAAACACTTGTACCATGCTATGCGCATGGGTGCCTTTCGGCGGGTAGCCCAAGACATGCGAAAGGCCGACGTTCGAGGTAAAATCGGCCCCGCCTATCAGCGCAGCACGTGTACCGGCATTTGCACCTCGTTCCTGACCGCGCCGCAGGCCGAATTCAAGCACGGTGCCGCCGCGCGCGCTTTCACGGATGCGTGCTGCTTTCGTCGCTACTAGCGTTTGGTAGTTTAACGCGTTTAAGAGCGCTGTCTCTACCAGTTGCGCCATCGCTAGCGGCCCGCGCACTGTCGTCAGTGGCACGTGTGGATGTACAACGCGCCCCTCTGGGATCGCTCGGATCGAAAGGCCATCGAAGCCGCCCATTTTGCCCAGGTAGCTGAGAAAATCCTCGCCGAACACTGCCTCGCCCGCCCGATTGCGCTGGCTGCGCAGATGTGCCAGGTCTTCGTTGCGGAAGCGCGCCTCTTGCATCCAGTCCAAAAACCATTCCAGCCCGGCGTTGATGCAGAAGCCAGCTTCGTGTGCGCCATAATCAGGATAGCGGCGGAAGAAATGGTCGAACTGCGCTGTTGTCTCGTGGAGGCCGTAACGAAAGTAGAGCTGGGCCATACTGAGCTGGTACTGATCGGTGAAGAGCACGCCCTCGGCTGTGCGCCGCGCATCGGCCTTCATAACGCTCCTTCCGCAAAGGGTTCTGAAAGAGGTGTGTGCGCGTCTAGCTCGTACCTTCGCACACGCTTTCTCAACCTGGCTTCAAGTAAGATAGTGTAAAATATACACCAATATACTTGTTTTTTCTATGCACGTCAAGGAAGTGGTATGATCCTCATCAGGCAAGCGGCAGCGCCCGATGCCGCAGCGATAGCAGCCTTTAACGCCGAGAACGACGATGTGCGTGGCAATGTGCTATTTATCGCGCAGCAGCTAACGGCAGTAGCGGCCTTTGAGCAGATCTATGTTGCGGAGATCGACGGGGCTGTGGTGGGAATGGCCGGGTTGCGCTTACTGCCGACTGTCTGCGATCCGCGCCCCTATGCGGAGCTGACCGAGCTCTATGTCAGCGCTGCCTATCGTCGGCGCGGTATAGCAACCACGCTGCTGGCGCATATCGAGGCGGTGGCACGTCTTGGCGGGGCTTGCGAACTGGTGCTGCTAACAGCATGGCGTAACGGCGGTGCGCATCACTTCTATCATGCCTGTGGCTACACGCTCTACACCGTCACGATGCGCAAACCCTTGATCGACACACCGTAAGGGGCGCGCACGCGTAGTCGCTACGGCGCGCTTGGCAGTATGATGCGGAAAATTGTCCCTCTGCCGACCTCGCTATGCACGGCGAACTCGCCGTGATGCTGTTCGATAATTGCATAGCTCACTGCCAGGCCAAGGCCAGTACCTTTGGTGCGTGTCGTGAAGAACGGCTCAAAGATCTTTGGTAACTCTTGCTGCGGAATGCCCTCTCCAGTGTCGTGGAACTCCACGACGACTGCCGGATCTTCCACACGCTCGTTCGAACTGCCGCCGAAGAAAATGTACTCACCGCTCTCCTCGACGCCGGGTTCGCGCACGTAGGTGCGAATATGTAGCTCACCGCCTTCGGGCATCGCCTCGATCGCGTTAAAAATCAGGCTGAAGAACACCTGTTTAAGATGATTGCTGATCGCTGCTACTGTCGGCAGGTTCAGGTTCCACTCGCGCACCACCACGACGCGTTGCTGCTCAAGCTGGTTGGCGGTAAAAGTTAGCACCGTCTCCAGCATATCGTGCAGGTGCAGCGGTCGCATGCCGTCGCGAGTTGGCCGATAGAAGTCGAGGATGCGTTGCACGATCAGAATCAGCCGGTCGACTTCATCGCTGGTCATCGAGAGGTAACGCTCGCGCTTTTCCTCGCTCATTGGGCGCGTCAGCATCAGGTGCAACGAGTTATGAATGGCCTGCAGCGGGTTGTTGATCTCGTGTGCCATCGAGGCCGAGAGCCGCCCCAAGGCGGCCAATTTCTCGGTCTGAATGAGCTGGCGTGCAATGCGCTGGCGCTCGCTGATGTCACGCGCGATCAAGAGTAGCAGCTGCTGGCCGTTATACGGCACTGCGCTGACGCTGATCGCCACCGGGGCGGCATGATCCCAGCGCGTCTGCAGCACGGTTTCGATCTCGGCGTGCTCGCCGTTGCCGTTGGCGTGCGCACCGTTCATCTGCCATTTCTCGGTTTCGGGCAGCAGCTTGCGTGGTGCTAGCATTAGCAGTTCCTCGCGCCGGTAGCCGCTCAGGTGTTCAAGCGCCAGGTTTACGTCGAGGATGCGCCGCCCGCGCGGGTCGAGCAGCAGCACTGCATCGTTCGCGTGCTGCAGCAGCGCGCGGTAGCGCGCCTCCGAGTGCGAGACGCTTGTGTACAAGCGTGCATTCTCGATCGCGATGGCCGCTTGCCCGGCGAGCAACAGCAGCAGCTCCTTGTCGGCTGCGGTGAACGGCGGCGCGATGCGCACTTTAGCCGCGTTTAACACGCCTAATACCCGGTCGCCTGCCAGCACTGGCACCGAAAGGGCCGACATCGCTTGCTCTTCAACCAACAGGTGATCTAGGTCAACATCCGGTGAGATCTCGCCCTCGCCATCGATCGAGAGTGGGCTGCGCATCTGTGCCACCCATCCTGCCAAGCTGCTTTTTACCGGCACAGTATGGCCCACCCGTACCCCCGGTGGTAGCCCTGAGCAGGCTACGATCTGCAATTTCTCGCCGTTCTCAACCAGCAGCATCAGCGAGGCACGATCTGCTGCCATTTCGGTGCGCACTGTCTCGATAATCTGGTCTTGCAACCGTGAAAGATCGAGCTCTGTCAGCAGTCGCTCGCTGATACGTACCACCGGGCGCAGCGCGTTCACCCGGTCGTAGATCCGCACTGCACGCCGCTTTTTAGCAGGTCGATCGCTGTGTCGCGCAGTGTCGCCGCCGAAAAGGGTTTCAGCAGTAGGCCCTGTGCGCCGAGCCGCATCGCCTGTGCCGCTTGCTCCAACGAAGCGTCGCCGGTGACGATCAGGATCGAAATACCGGTGTCGCGCTCACGGATCTGCTCTAGCAGCGTCAGCCCGTCGAGATGCGGCATATGCAGATCGAGCAAAATAAGGTCGAAATTGGTGCTGGCGAGCTCGACTAGCGCCGCCTGCCCATCGCTGGCCGCGCAGACGGTGAAGCCTTCTTGTGTCAACGTTCGCTCGTACAGGGCGTGAATGGCCGGGTCATCATCGACGACCAAAACGTGACCGACGGGTTTGCTCATAGCTTTCATTCTGAACGACGTACCGCAGTACGATAGCGCCGATCGAGTTCTGCCCAAACGTCCTCCGGTGTAACTCCCTGATGCGCAAGCAAGACCAGACTATGATAGATCAAGTCGGCCGCTTCGTAGGTTAATTCAGCTACGTTGTTGTTTTTGCGGCGATGATTACCTCTGCTGCTTCTTCGCCGATCTTTTTGCCGATGCGGTCAACACCACCGCGTAGCAGTTTTGCCGTGTATGAACCTTCGTCGGCACCGTTTCGGCGCTCATTGATCCGATCGCTGAGCGCGCTGAGTACCGCGCTTGTCGGCTGCGGGCTCGTCTCTATCTCGCCGCGTACATCGCGATGAAAGCAACTGCGCGCGCCAGTATGACACGTCGGGCCAGATGGCTCCACAAGCAGAAGTAGCGCATCGCCATCGCAGTCTTGGCGCAGTGCAACCAGCCGTAGCACATTGCCACTGCTTGCACCCTTTTGCCAGATCTCGCGCCGTGAGCGGCTCCAAAATGTTACTAAGCCGCTCTCCTGGGTGAGGCGCAGCGCCTCCTCGTTCATATAGCCGAGCATCAGCACCTCGCCGCTGCGTGCGTGCTGCACAATCGCTGGTATCAAGCCCTTTTCATCGAATGCTAGCATAGTCTCATATCCTGCCCGACAACGTTCACTCGCTTTGCCTTTCAGGCCCTGTACCCTCAATGCCGAAAGTGGCGAACACCAGTGAAGATCATGGTGGCCCCGGCGCGCTCGGCGGCGGCGATCACCTCTTCATCGCGCAACGCGCCTCCCGGTTGCACGATCGCGGTTGCGCCCGCCTGCAAGGCCGCTTCGACCCCGTCGGCAAAAGGAAAGAGCGCATCGCTGGCCACTACCGAACCTTCCAAACTGAGCCCGGCCTGCTGTGCTTTCCACACCGCCAGCCGTGAGCTGTCGATGCGGCTCATCTGTCCTGCGCCAATGCCCAGTGTCTGCACACTATTCGTGTAGACGATCGCGTTCGATTTGACGTGTTTAACTACGCGCCAGGCGAAGCGCAGCGCCAGCAATTCTTCATCGCTGGGCGTGCGCTGCGTTACCACGCGCCATTGCTCAACAGCTGCACGATCGGCCATCTGCGCCAGCACCCCACCCGGCACGCCGCGCAGCAGTAACTCGCCCGTGCGGCTCACCGGCCGCACTACCCGCAGCAGACGGCGGTTTTTCTTCTTCTGCAACAACGTCAGCGCCTCAGGATCGAAATTCGGCGCTATCACGATCTCGGAGAAGATCTCGTCGATCGCCTTTGCCAGCGCCAGATCAACCGCACGATTTGTAGCGATGATGCCACCAAAGGGCGCATCGCGGTCGGTGGTGAAGGCACGCTCCCACGCCTCCAGTAGCGTCGCGCCGCTGCCCACGCCACAAGGGTTCGTATGTTTAACGATCGCCACTGTGGCCGCTTCTGCGTCGGGAAACTCCTCGATCAATTCCTGTGCCGCCGCCGTATCCAGAATATTGTTGTAGGAGAGCTCTTTGCCGTGCAGTTGCTCGAAATGGCCGAGAAAGTTGCCATACAGCGCTGCTGCCTGATGCGGGTTCTCGCCGTAGCGTAATGGTTGCGCCAGCGGCCATGCCATCGGCAGCAATTCGGGCAACAGATCCTCGTTGAGGAACGCGGCGATCGCCGCGTCGTAGGCCGCTGTGTGCGCAAAGGTTTTGCCGCCAACCTACGCCGCAGGGCGAACGGCAGTTCGCCCGTGCGCAGGCCCGCGAGCACCGCTGGATAGTCGGCAGGATCGATGAGCGGCAATACATGCAGGAAATTTTTGGCTGCGGCGCGTAGCAGCGCTACACCACCGATGTCGATCTGCTCCTGGGCATCGGCAAGGGTTACTTCTGGGCGGGCAACGGTTGCGGCAAAGGGGTAGAGGTTAACAACAACAATATCGATCGGGGTGATACCGTGTTCGGCAAGCTGCGTCGTATGGGTCGGCACATCGCGCCGCGCCAGCACGCCGCCGTGAATGGCGGGATGCAACGTTTTCACGCGGCCATCGAGGATTTCGGGGAAACCAGTGACTGTGCTGACCGATTGAACGTGAAGGCCCGCATCGCTCAGCAAACGCTGCGTATTGCCGGTGGAGATGATGTCGATCTGTAAGTCAGCCAGTGCCCGGGCAAGCTCGACGACCCCGTCTTTATTCGAAACACTGATCAAGGCACGCACTGAACACTCCAGCACAGACATGAGAAAACCCTGCCCCAGCGACGGGCAGGGTCGCAACGCGCGTATTGTACCACAAATATCCGCAATCGACAGCCGTTGCTACCCTAGCGTTGCCTGTGCGCGGTTCCGCAATTCACTCGCCGCAGCCTGTGCGCGTTCAGCGCCGATCACCACGGTAGCCCCTCGCTCGAAATGATCGGCCACGGCAAGCAATTGAGCACCGGTCGCGCTTTGCGGGTCGTGAACATTGGCCTGCCGATACGCCTCCTGTAGCAACTCCGGCGCACCAATACCGACGACTCGCCCGCGATCCGTTCGAACTCCGGGGCGAGCGCCTCGCCTATCTGGGGGTGCCGTCGGTCGATCAGGCCATTCTGGAATAACTGCGCAATAATCTCGCAGGTGCGGAATTCGCCGAGCCCGCTGCGCTGCGCGATCTGCGCCACTGAGTTTTTGCCGTTGACCATCGTCAAGATGCGCCACTCATCAGGTTCGAGGTTGATCTCGTTGCTGCCCGAACTGGGGTTTGGCACTAGGCGTGGCACGATATTTAAGTTGGGGACAAACTGCTGAATAGTAGCCCACGCGTCTTGGCGCATGATGCCTTCCATAATAATCACTTCGTTCGAGACCGTGATCGTCGGGAGGCTTATTTTCAGGTCGTCGCGGAAGACGAAGGGGCCAGATTCGAGGGTAAAGAAGGTATACACCGCATCGAGCGGCGAAAGACCAAGGCTTTCTGCGCCGACGATCTTACCATCGCGGAAGTACATCCAGCCCTCGATGACTTGGCTACCGCGTTGCCCGCGCAGATGGACACTGCCGGTTTTCTTACTAAGATCGACAAGCTGGATAATATCAGTGAGCGGGAACTCGCTCAAATCGCCTTCGAGGGCCATAATCTCCACCTTGGCTGAGAGCGGTGGGCGGAAACGTTGAGCAACCATCGGGCGCGAGAAGCGCTACATCGCGCGTTCGAGCTTCTGCCCTAGAGCTGGCTGATCACCGCCTTGCTTATCGCGCGCAATGTCTCAAAAACGCCCTGCCTTGCAGCGCAACCGCCTCGAAACGCGGACCAGTTCGCACCATTGAGATACTTATCGAGCACATCAACCGCCAGCGCACCACTTGTTTGGCGGCGTTTACGCGTGCCGTCTGTCAAGGTAACTTCTTCGTACTGCGGTGGAATATCGCGCTTATTATATTGAAGCACTATTGGGAAGCTGGTGATCTTCTTATTCTGGTTCTTGAGATTCTGCGCAAGCTCTTTCAAGCTATTCAGGTTTTCCTGGAGTTTCTCAAGCTGTGAGTCGGCAACGAAGACAACGCCATCGGCCCCGTTGAGCACAGCTACACGCGTACGCTCATATAATACCTGGCCAGGTACTGTATACAGATGAAAACGCGTCTGAAAACCGCGAACTTTGCCAAGATCGATAGGCAAAAAGTCAAAAAATAGCGTACGCTCCGTCTCAGTTGCGATCGAGAGCAAGTCGCCCTTTGCTTGAGCCGGCACCTGGCCGTGAATCCACTGGAGATTCGATGTCTTGCCGCACATACCCGGCCCATAATAGACGATCTTGCAGTGGATTTCACGCCTTGCAACGTTGATAAGAGCCATAGGTCCTCTCGCGTGCCTGTTCAGAGACAATCCTGGGGCGGGGCCGCGCTAGTCACGGAAGAGCAAGTCGATCGTATCCTCCATCGAGGTGCGAAACGACGAGCCGAGCACTTCGTCGCGGGCCTTGTGCTGTTGGCGCACGCGTTCGAGCACTGAGGCCAATTCATCTGTGGCCTTCTTGGTGAGCACTTTCACCAGGCCGATATGAGTGCCTTTATTGAAAATAATGCACAAGATCCATTGCTCTTCGATCAAAGCGATAAAGATGTTCTCGCGCACGCCCTGTTGAAACGATGCCCGAAAGTCACGCTCGCGCAGCAATTTCGCAACTTCGCGCGACGAGGCGAATACACCGGCGATCAAGGCACCAAGCGCCGTGATATCCTGGCGGTCGCCGTCGCCCTTTGCCGAGATGACCTGACCACTTTTATCTAGCAGCAGCGCATAATCGCTGCCGGTATCCTCAACCAGGCGACTGAGGCATTCCTCGATTTGCGTGATCTCTTCGGTGGGTACAATAATGCTTGTCAGCTGTGGATCCATCGCTGCCTGCCTTATGGTTGTGTCCAGAGGATACCGTGCTTCTGGTCAATTATAGCACAGCGCTGCTATATCGCACTTAACGCCTCGTCGAGATCGGCACGATGTTTTGCCACTAGAAAGCGCAAATAGCCCAGATCGTCACGTAGATTACCCATCAATAGCAACATTGCATCACTACTGATCGGTTCCATTAATACGACGCCGCTTTCATATTCCAGCATGGTCTGCAAGGTGCCACCTTTGGCGATCTCGCGCCCGAGCGCCTCTGCCATTGCCAGGCCGTTCGATGCGACGGCACAGATCGCGTCAACATCGACATTTGGCTGCGCTGCGCTCTCGATCAACAGGCCGTCGGTGGCCACGACGGCTGCAAGTTCAACGCTTTCAACAGCGCGAAAGCGACTCAGCAGGGCTCTCAACTTGCTGCTCATAGTGATCGGCTCTCCATCGTCGGCGACGCAGTTGGCCCCGACCTCAAGCGCTCCTATTATACAACATCGTGTGAACGAATTACGATCGACGATCGGGCGCATACCGCAAAGCTGTTGGCTATGCCTCCGCACCGTTGCTACGCTCACGTTCTTTGGGCGGACGCCCGGTGCGTATGTTGCGGAGCGAATGAATGGTCGCCGCGATCGCTCGATCGGCCCAGCCGTAAATGGTTGGCCGACTTTTCTGCAACTCGTCGGCGATCTGGGTTACATTCGTCCGATACTCAGGGTCGAAGGTCGCTAAATTGATGCGTGCCGATGCGACGATTTGCTGGATCTCTTCGTCGGTGAGGCCATGCTCGCGGATCAGTTTCTTTGCCCGCTTACTGCTCACGTCGAGTTCCATAGATCGCTCCTTCTCAAATCGACCTGGCATCGCACTCGACAGACCTCATGCCGTATTTTGAAGTGTAAGTCTTTATTATCATATCATGCGCCTCTGGCGCTGTCGAGTCACACCTGTAAATAGTAAATTTGCGCTGATCATGGCCACACCATGGGCTGCGATACGAACAGAGTCGCTATTGCTATTTCTAGCGGTCTGTATGCACTATGATGCCAATTTACGCTATAACAGAGTGAAGTATATTTTTGCGTAATGCTTAACAGATGGAAGATCTATAGTGGAGAGAAAGTGTAAAATATTGGTAGCAGCGGAAAGCTGCTCATGCACTAGTGGCTATGGTACAATTCAGGGCGCTATGAGTGATATTAATGCGTATCGGCTACGTCAGCGCGAGTATGTGTTAGAGATCAGCCGGGCGGTTACCGCTCAGCTCGATCTCAGCAGTGTGCTCAATCTGGTGATTTCGTATGCAGTCGAGATGCTGGCCGGCACGGCGGGGCTAATTGCGCTGAGCGACGACGATCTGCCTGAAGAGCTGCGGGTGCGCGCTGCGGCTGGCATTACGCGCGATATGCTGCCGGCCTTTATACCGTTGCTCAGCATCGCGCTGCCCGAGATTCCACGGCGTGGAACGGCCTTGCTGCGCGAGATCGCCGCTGATACAGGCCTGACGCTACGCCAGGTTATTGCGCTGCCCCTCACTTTTCGCGGCGCGCGTGTCGGCGTAATCTATGTCTTTCGCGCGGCGCTTAACGTCGCTTTCTCCGCCGATGACCGCCAGGTGCTCGAAGCGTTCGCCGACCAGGCGGCGATCGCGGTGAGTAATGCGCGGCTCTACCAAGGGGTGTTGCGTGAGAAACAGCATCTCGACGCGATTATTGAGCAAAGCGCCGATGGTGTGATGATTATCGATGGGCGTTGGCGTATCACGACGTTTAATAAAGCCATGGAGGCACTTACCGGATGGAGCCGCGAGGAAGCGCTAGGGCGGCCCTGCGCCGAGGTGCTCGGCATCCGCAGCAGCCAGGGAACGAATATTTGCCTGGTGGATTGCCCGCTGCAGCGCCTACCGCTTGCCGCCAATCCTGTGGTGGAGGGCTGGCTTTCGACTCGTGACGGACGCGAGATTTATGTGCAGAGCCGCTATGCGCCACAGCGTAGTGCTACTGGCCTCTTCCTTGGCGCTATCGCCAATGTGCGTGATATTACCGACCAAAAGCGCGAAGAGGAGCTGCAAAATACCTTTATTTCGGTCATCTCCCACGAACTCAAAACGCCGGTCAGCATCATCAAAGGCTATGCCGAAACGTTACAGCGCGAGGATGCTTCTTGGACAGTGGCGCAATATCGCGATGGCTTACATATTATTGAAGAAGAGGCTGACCGCCTGACGCGCCAGATCCAGGATCTGCTCGATGTGTCGCGCCTGATGGCGGCGGGCATGCGCTTTGATGCGAGCGACTTCGTGTTGCCGCAACTCGCCGGTGAGGTGGTTCGTGGTTTTGCGACGCAGACCGGCGAGCGCTTCAAGTTCGAGTTGCGCTTTCCTGAGGATATGCCACCGGTTCACGCCGACCGTGAGCGGGTGCGTATGGTGCTCTCAAACCTGGTCTCGAATGCGGTCAAGTACAGCCCCGAGGGTGGTATCGTGCGGATCGGCGGCTGGCCCGACGACGACTACGCGGTGGTCTATGTGTCAGACCAGGGTATTGGCATTGCCCCTGAAGAGCAGGAGCGTATCTTTCAGCGTTTCTATCGTATAGACAACCGGCTGCGTCGCGAGACACAAGGGAGGCGGGCTGGGTTCTCTTTCTGACGCGCGCGATCGTAGAGGCGCACGGCGGCAGGATTTGGGTTGAGAGCCAGCTCGGGCGCGGCGCGCGCTTTGTGTTTACCCTGCCCTTGGGCCGACGCCAGATCGTGGATGGAGAGGGGCTGCATTCAGGAGTCAGGCCTCAGGGGTCAGGATTTGCGGCGATGGAGATCCCCGCTTCGGAATAGATGCCCGGCAGGCGCAGTGTGCTACGCTTTCACGCGCCGCGCCCGAGAGTAGTTGGAGAGTTTGTGTTTCAAAAGAGGGCTCTGAGCGCGCTCGCAGTGCTTTTGGTATTGGCAATCGTGCTTAATCAGGTTGCGCTAGCGTTGCTATGTATTGCGCTGCTCTTGAGCGCCGGGCTTGCGAGCTTGTGGAGTCGCTGGGCGTTACGGCGGGTGAGCTATGAGCGTAGCCTGAGCCAGGAGCGCGCCTTTCCCGGCGACGAGCTGGATCTAACGCTGCGGCTTACTAATCGCAAGCTGCTGCCGCTCGCGACACTGGCGTTCAGCGATAAGTTGCCGAGCGCGCTTCACCTGCTCGACACGCCAACTATCGTGAGCGGTACCAACAATTATCAGTTTCTGCAGCGCCGCACTGCCCTGCGCTGGTACGAGAGCGTTGTGTGGCACTATCGAGTGCGCTGTACTGCACGTGGCAGCTATCGCATCGGCCCGGTGACGTTAGAAAGCGGCGATCCCTTCGGGCTCTACGATGTTAGTGTTGCACACGAAGCATACACACGCGTATTGGTCTACCCGCAGCTACTGACGCTTGAGGAGCTAAACATTCCGGCCCGCCACCCGCTTGGCGATACACGAGCGCGCCAGCTGATTCGTGATCCGCTGCGTATCATCGGGGTGCGCGACTACGCGCCGGGCGACCCGTTAAAAGATGTGCATTGGGCGGCCACGGCGCGTACCGGCACCTTGCAGACGCGCATCTATGAAGAAACGACAGCACGCACTGTGGCGCTCTTCCTCGATCTAGATACCTTTGAGTTTTATTACCAGGGTATAGATGCCGCCCTTGTCGAGCGGATGATTAGCGCGGCAGCAACCCTGGCGCACGAGGGGCTCAGGGCAGGCTATGCCGTTGGCCTCTACGCCAACGGCGCACCAAGCGAGCACGAACACCTCACGCGTCTGCCGCCGGGGCGTAGCCCTACCCAATTGGCGTTGATCATGGATACACTGGCTCGGCTTACGCCGTATTCGGTACTACCGGCCGCACGCCTCGTGCGCCAGAGCGCGGTCGATCTGCCAACTGGTAGCACTTTGCTGCTGATCAGCGCCGTCAACAGCGAAGCCATCCGCGCTGCCCTGCTGCGCCAGCGCGAACAGGGGCGCCAGGTCGTCTGGCTCTTTATGGGTAGCGGTGAGCCGCCGGCGGTGCCAGGAGTGCGGGTGCATGTCGCGCACTAGTGTGATTGCAGAAGATTGCAGATCGTTTCGGCCGTATTGGGGCGTTATTCCCCTGATTTCGATGGCCGAACACGGCGCTTGGAACTTTATAAGGGAGGCAAGCTTATACGCTCACCGTGCGGTACTGCTGACTTCAGCCTTACTTCTGATGTTTGCGTGCGGTGCTGCCATGGGCTATAATGCTTGGCGGTGTTTTGCAGCAACTGTGCGATATGCACTGCACGAGGCGCACCAGAAACCAGGGTAAAGGGGGTGAGCAGGACGATCGACAAACAACACAGCTGGGAACGGGCGCTGCCTCGCGCCAAAGAAGCCCACACCGAGCGATCGGCCTTGTCAGTCGATCAGCACAGCTATGCGAGTAGAACGACGTGAAGGCGAAACGGTCGAGCAGTTGATCCGCCGCTTCAATAAGGGCGTGGTCTCTGAGCGTATTACAAAGACCTATCGCGAAAAAATGCATTTCGTCTCCAAGAGCGAGCAGCGCAAAGAGAAGCGCCGCCGCGCCGAGCGCAACCGCCGCAAGAAGCAGTTCCGTGCGTTCTAGCGGGCCAGGTGTCTTCAACACGGGCTAGATGGGCAGGTGCTCGTCTGCCCGTGTTGTATTATTGTATAATACGGAATAGAACCAACCACGTGTCATATGCTGTCGGCAGCGGCAAGAAGATATGACGTGTAATTAATCCTCTCCAGCGTATGTGCGGAAAGCACAAAAAATACAGATATGTTTGATAAATTAGCCAGTGTTGAGGCGCGCTACGAAGAGCTTGGCGAACTGATGGCGCAGCCTGAAATTGTGAGCAACCTTGCTTTGCTGCAGCAGTACGCGCGCGAGCAGCGCGAGCTCGAAGATATTGTTGCCGCGTTCCGCGCATACAAAGCGACGCGCAACAGCATCAGTGAGACGCAAACGATGCTGCACGATGGCCTTGATGCCGAGATGCGGCAGTTAGCCCATGAAGAGCTTGAAACGTTGCGGGTGCGCGAGGAAGAGTTGCAGGAGGCGATCAGGCTGCTGCTGCTGCCGCGCGATCCAAACGATGAGAAGAATGTGATCATGGAGATCCGTGCCGGTGAGGGCGGCGATGAGCCGCGCTGTTCGCCGCCGATCTCTTCCGTATGTACACTCGTTTCGCCGAGTTGCGCGGCTGGAAAGTTGAGGTCGACAACGCCAGCGAGAACGGTGTCGGCGGTTTTAAAGAGGTCTCGTTCGAAATTCGCGGCGAGGCTGCCTACAGCCAGATGAAATATGAGGGCGGCGTGCATCGTGTGCAGCGCGTGCCCGAGACAGAAGCGCGTGGGCGTATCCATACTAGCACGGCAACTGTCGCCGTGCTGCCGGAAGTCGAGCCGACAGCGATCGACATCAGCGACACCGACATTCGCATCGATGTGTTTCGCTCGGGTGGCCATGGTGGCCAGGGCGTAAACACGACTGACTCTGCGGTGCGGCTGGTCTATCGTGGTGGCACGCCCGACGAGATCGTGGTGACATGCCAGGATGGTCGATCGCAGATCAAGAACAAAGAGAAGGCGATGACGGTGCTCCGTGCACGGCTGTACGCGCGTGAGCAAGAGAAGAAAGATCGCGAACTAGGCGCGTCGCGGCTGGCTCAGGTTGGTACTGGGGAACGCGCTGAAAAGATTCGTACCTACAACTTCCCCCAAGATCGTATCACCGATCATCGTATCGGCCAGAGCTTCTCGAACATTCCTGGCGTGCTTGCGGGCAATATCGATAAAATCATCGACGCGTTAAGCGTCTATGACAATGCCGAGCGCCTGCGCGCTTCGGGGATCGACTAAAGCGCCAACAGGCGGCGTTCTATCTGGTGTATGTGGAAGCTCAGGGAAATAGCATCGCTATTTCCCTTTTGCCCCTTGTCTCGGTTAGGAAGGAGCCGTGCCGTGCTCACGCCTGCGCTCGATGCATTCATCCGCCGCATGCCGAAAGTGGAGCTGCACCTTCATCTTGAAGGGGCGATTACGCCGCGCACAGTGCTGGAATTGGCACAGAAGAACGATATCGAGATCCCGGCGAGCGACCTTGCTGGCGTCGAGCGCCTCTTTCACTACCGCGATTTTGGCGAGTTCCTAACAGTGTTTATGGCGTTGGCGCGCGCTATCGTCACCCGCGATGATTTCGCTCGGCTCGCCTACGAGATCGGCTTGTCGCTCGCTGCGCAAAACGTGCGTTACGCCGAAGTGATGTTCTCACCGATGCAGCATCTGCTGCGCGGCATCCCGCTCGGCGATGTTGTTGGCGGCATGGCCGATGGCTTCGGGCGTGTGCACGACGAGACCGGTATTGTATTGCGCACCGTCTTCGACTATGGTCGCCAATACGGGCCGGCGCTGGCATGGTATGTGCTTGAGGTGGCGCGCGAATCGATGGGGCAGGGAGTAGTCGGTTTTTCCATCGGCGGTAATGAGATCGGCTACCCACCGGAGCCCTTTGCCGAGATCTACAGTGCGGCGCGCCAGATGGGCCTGGGCGTGATGGCACATGCAGGCGAGGTTGTTGGGGCTGCGAGCGTCTGGGGCGCGGTGGATGCACTCGGTTGCGCGCGTATCGGCCATGGTATCCGCAGTGTGGAAGATCCGCTGTTGATCGATCATTTGATCGCTCATCAGGTGACGCTCGATGTCTGCCCGACGAGTAACGTGCTCACCGGTGCTGCTGCGTCGTGGCAGGAACACCCGATGCGCTATCTGTACGATGCGGGTGTTGCTCTGACGCTGAACACCGATGACCCAACCTTTTTTTGATACTACGCTTATTGAAGAGTATCGCCGCGCCGCGCAGGCCTTCGCCTTTACCGCCGACGATCTTGCGCGACTGGTGACAAACGCAGTTAATGCCGCCTTTCTTCCCCCGCTTGAGAAAGCCGCGCTACGTAAGCAGGTTGAGCACGAGATCGCCGCGCTGCGTGCCGAATTGGCCATATAACTCAGCACTCACTTTGGTAACTCCTCGCGTATGGCCCTTGCCGCGGCGGATGGGTCGGTTGAATTTCCATTGCGCCGAGTTTTTGCCGGTGTTATACTGGCTAAAATGACGAAAGAGTCTTCTCCAACTGTAAGGATGCAGCGATGGTTGAGCGAATTTGCCCCAAATGTCAGCGTGGGAACGCGCTTGAGAATCGCTATTGCGGTGCCTGCGGGGCTGCGCTTGAGCGCAATGAAATTGTGCCAGTTACGTCGTCGCATCTGACGGTAGCTGGCCAGGATTTGCCGCTGGCGCAGGTTAAGCAGATCGGGCAAGCTGTCGCTCTAGGTCTGGCTGCGCTTGCCGCCGAAGCCAGCCTGGCATGGCTGCGGCGACGCGTCGAGCGCATCGGCACCACGCCGCCGACATTGGCGATCGCCCGGCAGGCAGAGCCACGCCAGACGCTTGTTCCCGTTCAGCCTGAGTTGCTGAAGAGGTTGTGACGATCGTTAGCCAGCGTGTGGTTGAGGTTTGGGAACACGGCAACCTCACTCGCCAAACGGTCGAAAAGCATGTGTGGCGCAAGACAAAACAATGAAGGCTACAGGTTACAGGTTAGAGATCTTTAGGCGATATGGGTAGGGTGTGAAGGAACCTTTCATCACCTGTTCGCGTCTTGCTGGTAAGTTGTGGCTGTAACCTGCAACCGCAAACCTGTACTTCTCAAATAATTAGGAACATCCATGGCTCCATCCTTGTCATCATATGATTTAGTACGGCGTCAGCTGCTGCCGCTGCGGCGACGCTTACGGCTGCACGATACGGTTTTGTTTGCCAGCCGAACATTCTGGCTCGCCGCAGTGGCCTTTGCCCTGATCGCGGTGCTTGGCCGACTTACGCCGATCGCAAGCCTGCTGATGTGGTCGCTGTTGCCGCTGTTGCTCTGGGTGTTGGTGATGATCGGCTATCTGCTGTTTCGCCCGCTGCCGCTGCCGCGTGTCGCACGGCGGGTTGACCACACACTCGACCTGCGCTCACGGCTGGCTACCGCGCTGGAACTGCACGATACCCGTATCGAAGGCGAGATGAGCGACTTGCAGCAGAACGATGCCGCCAGTGCTGCGCGGCAGGTGAAGGCCGGACAGTTGCCGCTGCGCTTTGACCGCAATGTGATGCTGGCAGGCATGGTTCCGCTGGCACTCGGTCTGTCACTGTTGTTTGTGCCCAACCCACAGGATGCTGTGCTTGCCGAACAGGAGCAGGTTGAGCAGGCGGTGGAAGATGTGATCGAAGACCTGGAAACATTGCGCGAAGAGATTGCCAACGAAGAAACGCTATCGCCGGAAGAGCGGGCCGAACTGGAACAACGTATTGCCGAACTACAAGAAGAACTGCGGCAGGATATGCAGAACCGCGAAGAGGCACTGGCCGAACTCTCGCAGGCCGAAGCTGAATTGCAGCAGCAACTTGACCCGCAGACCGATGCCCGCGAAGCCGCCCTTGAGCAAATGGCTCGCAACCTTGAGCAAATGTCGGGCCAGCAACCAAGCCAGAACCCCGATCTCGAAGAGGCGGCCCGCAACCTCGAAGAGCTTTCCGAAGCGCTCGAAAACATGTCGGAAGAAGAGCGGCAGCAACTTGCCGAAGAGCTTTCGCGACAGGCCGCGCAGATGGCCGCTGGCGACCCGCAGACCGCACAGGATCTCTCGGACGCGGCCCAA
>JAAUTF010000626.1 GCA_012031775.1 Candidatus Altimarinota bacterium
GCGGTGTAGCCGTCACTTCTCACATCAAGCACTTTACAAATGATTGAGGATTGCTCGCATGGTAGTATAATGAATGCTCTCGCATAGTATTTAGAGGTTACGATGCTGGCACCCGAGACGATCCTGCAGGGCAACTACCGCATTACCTATGTGGTCGACGATCGGCCCGATTGTGTGATCTACCGTGCGATCGATACGCGGGAGGCACTGCGCGTGTTGATCGCTGCGCTGCCGCAGCTCAACGAGGCAACTGTCGAGGATACGCGGCTGATCGCGGCGCAGGTTGCGACAATGCAGGCACCGGGGCTGCTGGCGCTGCGCGATCACTTCGCTGATGGTCTGACGTATTATCTGGTTGCCGACGATCCGGGCGGCAGGATCTCGACCGGGTTGCGCGCGACCGGGGCGGGCCGCTGCCGGAGGGCGAAGTACTGCTCCACGTCGATCGGCTGCTGTCGATGCTGGCGACGTTGCACAACCGCAAGCCACAGTTGCTGCTCGGCGATCTGCGCGCGAGCGATTTGTGGGCATCGCCGGAGCAGGATCTGAGCTTGGCACCTTTTGTCCTGGTGCGCCATTTCGGCGGCGACCCATCGCCGTATCGTGCGCCGGAGCTTGCCGAGCCTGGCACCGAGCCGACGACGGCCAGCGATCTGTACGCAATTGGCGCGGTGAGCTACCAGTTGCTTACGGGCTGGTCGCCGCCAACTTCGAAGATGCGGCTGAGCGGTACCCCGCTGAACAGCCCGCGGACTTTAAATGGTCAAGTTTCGCCACTAGCCGAGCAGCTCGTGCTGCGCGCGCTCGAGATGAAGCCGGCGAACCGTTACCACCGTGCGGAGGAGATGCGCAGTGCGCTCGAAACGGTGCGGCTGATGTCGGGGCGCCCGCTCGGCGCTTCTGCACCGGTGGTGGGCGTGTATAGCCAGGCAGGTATGCCAACCATGCCGCTGCCGGTCGATCTGGGTACCACGGCGACACCAGCCGATCCGGCCAATGTTTACGGGCCGCTGCCGCCTGCGCCGCCGCCAGTGATGGGCGGTGTGGCACAGCCGACAGCTGCGCCGACCCAGGTGCAGCAGGCAGCGCCGCCCGTGCGCAGCCAGGGCAATACCTGCCTGATCGTGGCGGTGGCGGTGCTTGCGGTGGCCGCTGTGGGCATTTGTCTGACACTGGCAGTGCTCGGCTGGTTCTTCTTTAACAATGGCTTTGCCGGCGTGCCGTTCCCATTTAACGCTTCGGGGCCAGGCGGGATCGTCGCGACACAACCGGAGCCTACGGCTGAGAGCAGCATCGCGCCCACGGTTGCACCCACAAGCGTACCCGTCAGCGAAGGCAGTGCGATCGCGGCAGCGACGACATACACCGAGACGCGGGCCTTCACTGAGGATCAAGTCGGCGCGGTGACGTACGCGGAGGACGGCACAACGCTGGCAGTGGCGGTGGGCAATACTATTCAGATTCACGATGCGGCGAGCCTTGAGCAGCGGCGGATATTAGAGGGCCACGAGAATGAGGTGAGCGCGCTGGTATTCGGGCCGGATGTGGGCGGTGGTTTACTGGCATCGAGCGCAACCGATGAGCCGACGATCCGGCTCTGGGATGCCGCACGCGGCGAGGAGTTGGCACAGCTGAGCGGCCACGAAGGCTGGGTGCGCGGGCTGGCCTTTAGCCCTGACGGCGCGCTGCTGGCGTCAGGCAGCATTGATGGCACGGTGAAGATTTGGGATGTAGCGGAGCGCAAAGAGCTGGCTACGCTGGCAGGCCACACCGATTATGTCGGCAATGTGGCTTTCAGCCCCGATGGCAGCTTGATCGCATCGGCCTCACGCGATGGCACAGTGCGGCTCTGGCAAGCGCCAAGCGGTGTGCCGGTGAACGAGTTTGCGTTTACTGCGCCGATCGACCCGAACACTTCGCTGCCCTACTGGCTCACCGGGGTGAGTTTTAGCACCGATGGACGCCAGGTGGCGACCGGCTCGACGGACGGCAATGTCTATGTGCTCGATGTGACGAAGCGGGCGCCTGGAGCGCACACTGGAGGGGCATCAGAACTGGGTGATCATCCGTGGTGTTAGCTTTAGCCCCAACGGTGATCTGCTTGCAAGCGCCAGCCTGGATGGCACGGTGCGCCTGTGGAGTGTGCGCACGGGGGCCGAGCGCGGTGTGCTTGGGCAGCAGAGGCTCAGGTTGCTCGGTATTGCCTGGAGCCCAGACGGCACGCAACTTGCCGCGAGCAGCGATCTGGCGGGCGGCGTGCGGATCTGGAACGTCGCCGAGCAGCAGATCGCGCGTACGCTTACGATCGGCCAGGGCGCGGTGACCTCGCTGAGCTACGCAAGCGATGGTAACGCGATTGCTTCGGGTGGAGCAAATGGCACGGTGAAAGTGCAACGGCTCGACGAGGACGGAAACTTCTCGTTGAGCGGCGGCGCGCCTACCTCGCAGTACATGGCCTTTGTGAGCGACCGTAGCCTGGTGGCGATCAGCGATGCCGGTGATCTCGTGCAGCTCGATTTCAGCCAGGAGGGCCAGCCGCAGCAGCTGGAAGGGCTAGAGGGCGTGGCGTTAAGTGTTACTGCGGCTCCGCGCCAGCAGATCGTCGCTGCCGGCAACGAGCGCGGCGCTATCGCGCTGTGGGATCTGGAAAGCGACCGCGTGCTGCACACGCTGAGCGGTCTGCGCGGGCCGGTCTACAATATCGCGTTCAGTGATGACGGCCGTCGGGTGGCGGCGGTGGTGAACGAGCCCGACAACGCGCCGCAGTTGGCGATCTGGGATGTGGAGAGCGGCGATCTGCTCGCGGCCTTCGGCGGCCATAGCGATCAGGTGACGGGCATTGCGCTGCGGGCTGATGGTTCGCTGCTCGCCAGCACCAGCGCGGACGGGACGCTGCGGCTATGGAACGAAGAGGGCCGCGAGGAGCGCAGTATTGCTATCCAGGAAGGGCAGGGTTGGTTCAGCAGTGTGGCCTTCTCGCCCGATGGCAGCCTGCTTGTTACTGGCAGCCTCGACGGGCAGGTGGAATTTTGGAACCCCGACAGCGGTGAGCGCGTCCACGGTATCGCGCTGGGCCAGGGCAGCATCTTCGCGCTGGGCTTCCGCCCCGATGGCGCGCAACTTGCGGCCAGCACCCGCGATGGTGGGATCGTATTGTTAGATGCCGAGGGGTAAATTATTCGTGGGGAGGCAAGATGATAGCTTTGCTATCATCTTGCCTCCCCACTTTTTTGTGTGCGCTGGGTTTACGACATTACGTGCAGATAATAGGTATCAAAAGCATGCAGCAGGCCTTCGGCCTGAGCGTAAGGGCCAGGGCGATAGGCGCGCGAGGCGATACCGCGCTGCGACAGCTCGCAGACGTGCCAATCTTGGCGATTGGTTGTGTCCCAAAACTCAACGGCGTCGGCGGGATCGAAGCCGGGCTTGGTCATAGTCTGCGGGTCGAAGTACCATTCGCAGGTGACCAGCGTGCGCTCGTGGCTGAGCGGTGTCAGAGTGTGGGCCATCACATAATCGGGGTGCAAGCTGAGCAGCAGGTTGGGGAAAATCGAATAGTAGTAGACGCGTTGCAGCTCGGCGTCGTGGAGACCAGGCAAGGTTGGGCGCGCGGAATGACCGCCGTCGCTGGTCATACTCTCGTGCAGCAGATCCATATAGCCGCCAAGAAACGGCCCTGCACTCAGGTCGTTGCGCCCGCTGCGCCAGGGTGAGATCTCGACGAGCTGCGGGTGGATGAGCGGGCAGTGATAGCACTCCGAGTAATTCTGCACGATCAACTTCCAATTGGCCTGCACCTCGTAGCTGATGCGTCGGCCAAGGCGCAGTTCCGCGATGCCAGCGCTGAAGCGGCCTAACAGCGGCGCGAAGCTATGCTCGAAGGGTGGAGCGTCTTC
>JAAUTF010000627.1 GCA_012031775.1 Candidatus Altimarinota bacterium
TACAGCCTGTTACTGCTGTGGTCGGCGACGCTGATCTGGGCTTTTATGCGGGCGCAGCGGTTGCCGACGCGTAGGGCGTGGATGCTTGTGGGGTTCGTCGGAATTTTAGGCGTCTTCATTCATCGCCTCGGCGCGCTCTTGCTGATCGGCGCTGGCGTCGCCTGGCTGCTGAATGCGAGGCTACGACCGCGCTGGCACTGGTTTGCTGCGAGTGGCCTGATGCTGGCCAGCGCAGTATTGATAGGCGCAATGGTGTCCGGACTCGGCAGCGACCGCGCAGCGACCGGTGCGTACATCCCGGCAGAGCCGCTCGACGCGCTCGGGCTGACGTTCACACGCTTCAGCCTCGACCGCTGGCCGGGCGATGCGCCGCTCTGGTGGTTGCTACCGTGGCTGCTGCTGTTTGGTTGGGGAATGGTGGCTTTACTTCAGGATTCAGGACTCAGGGTTCAGGATTCAGAAGTCGCAGTGCGCCGCACCGCGCGATCCTTGCTTTGCTTTTTCTTTGTGCCGCTCGTGCTCTTTTTGCTTCAGCTCAGTTTCACACGGCTGTACGAGGCGCGCTATTTGATTGTGCTCTACCCGGCCTGGGTGTTGATTGTGGCGTATCCGTTGTGGAAAAAATCAGGATTCAGGATTCAGGATTCAGAAGCTGCATTGCCTTCCGCTGCGCGAGCGCAAGCTAGCTTTGCTGTTGCGCCTGTTGCGCGTGGAGTGATGCAGGGTGGGCTCGTGCTAGCGGCGCTGGCGACAAGTGTGCTTTCGCTTGTACAGCCACGTTTTGGCCTGTTCTCAGGCAACCCGGTGAAAGAGCAGTATCGCGAAGCGATCGGCGTGTTGGCGTCACGCGCTCACCCCGACGATGCGGTGATCATACATCCATCGTATTTGCGGCCGCTCTACGATTATTACATGGCTCGACTGAGCGCCGACGCAGCACCAGAGCCGATCAGCTTTGCTGATTTTAAGCAAGGCCAGGCAGATTTTGGCAAGCGCGAGTGGGAGACACAGAAGCGCGCCAAGCTCGCCGGGTATGGGCGCGGCTTCCTGCTGATAGCGCCCGATCACGCGCGCACGGTCGACCCGCCACCGCTGGCGCAAGACCGCTACGGCTGGGTCGGCCTGCATTTTCAGTATAGCCGCGAGCAGGGCACCTGGCCATGTGGCATCTGGGGCTTCGTCGGCGTCGATCTGTTGTGCCAGGAATACCCCGAGCGCTCTATCAGCGGCGAAGCCATAGTGCCGCAAACGCAGCAGAGCGCCACCTTTGGCCAAAACATCGCGCTGCTCGGCTATACGTTAAAAACCACCATTGCCGAAAAACCGGGCACGTATCGCGCCGGTGGCAACCTGCCGATCGCGCTCTTCTTCGACGTTGTTACGCAGCCGGAAGAAGACTATAGCCTGTTCCTGCATCTCTGTCAGAACTGCGACGCTCCGCCGCCCGCGAGCTTCGACGGACAGCCGCTCGAAGGCTATCTGCCAACCAGCACTTGGCTGCCCGGCAAACCAGCACGGGTCGATACTGCTATCGCACTGCCCGCCGATCTGCCACCAGGGCGCTATCAACTGCTGCTGGGGATGTACCGGCCCGGCGACGAGACGCCGACTGCGCGCCTGCGCCTTGATGGTGAGCCACACCTCGGTGCCGAGCGCCTGCTGCTGGCGGAGGTGATCGTCGTTGGGGGCGAAAATTCAGAATTCAGGAGTCAGAATTCAGAATTCAGAAGGCGCGGCGCGACACCATGATGCTCATTGTCAGACGGCACTGGCCCTTGCTGCTCGCGCTGTTTGTTGGCCTGATCTGGCGCCTACTGCTTTGGGAGCAACTACCGCGCAACGGGTTGATCGGCGACGAAGCCGAGTACCTGGCGTCTGCCGATTGGCTTGCGCTCGGGCGTGGCTTCAGCTGGCATCTGGGCTGGCTCTGGACGCGCGCCCCGCTCTACCCGCTCTTTCTTGCCGCTCATCTCGCTATATTTGGCAATACGCTCACGCCGGTCTTCATCAGCCAGATCGCGTTGAGCCTGCTGAATGTGGCGCTGGTGTATGCGCTGGCGTTATCGTTAGAGCGCAGAACGCAGAGCATAGAGCACAGGGCGCGCGATGAGCGGTGGACGGCGACGGTGGCGGCGCTGCTGATGGCGCTGTATCTGCCGTTTGCGAGTTATACGCAGTTGGTGTTGAGCGAGACGCTGTTTCTGAGCTTGCTACTGGCGGGTTTTGTGGCGCTGGCGTGGTGGGGCAGAGCACAGAGCACAGAGTATAGAGCGCAGCAATCGGCAATTAAACTGCTTGTGCTAGCGGCAATTTGCTTTGGGCTGGCGACGCTGACGCGCGGGTCTGACGCGTGGCGTTTCTGCCGGTGGTTGCGCTGTGGGTGTGGTGGGTAGAATTCAGGATTCAGGATTCAGGATTCAGAATTCTGAATTCAAGACTTGGCAACGAGACAAATGTGCTACCACGGGGGTCTCGGTTCTCAATTCTTGGTTCCTTGTTCCAAGGTTCCAAGGTTCCAAGGTTCTCGGTTCTTGGTTCTCGGTTCTCGGTTCTCGGTTCTTGGTTCTCACCTACGCTCTTCGTGGTGCTCTGCGGCCTGACGATCGCACCGTGGAGCTGGTACGCCTCGCGCGGCTACGGCGGCCTGGTGACGGTCGATACAACCGGTGCCTTTAACATGTTGTTGGGTGCGCGAACGGCTTACGATGGCGGACGCGACGATGCGGCAACACGTGCCTTTGTGTTAGCTTTTCTAGACGAGCGGCTGAGCGCTGCCGAGCGGCTGGCAGTGATGCGCGGCAGCTCGACGCTTGACGGGCTGGAGCAGAACGTGTCGTGCCTGTATCGCAGGCGACCCGCAGCTTCAGGCAGCGCTGGAGCGCCCGGTGAATACGATCACACACGGCGAGCGCCAGCGCTGATGAGCGCTGAGGCGCGCTGTTTGATAAGCATGAAGCCGCTCGCCTTTGTGCAGAAAAGCCTGGTCGAGCTGGTCGATTTCTTCAAGATCAATTACAGCGGTGCCGAGCGGCTGACCGATGGTTTCGCGTTAGGCTGGATGCCGCGCTGGTATACAGCAGCCCTTTTTCTGCTCGATGACGCGCTATATGTGCTCGGCCTGCCGCTGGCGCTGCTCGGCTGGGCGCTGTTGCGCCAGCATCCCGATAGCGCACCAATTGTGCTGCTGATCGGCCTCTGGCTGCTCTATAATCTGGCGGTCGCACCGCTACTATTTGCGATCAACCGTTTTCGCCTGCCGTTGCTGCCCTTTATCTTCATCTTCGCCGCGTATGCTGTCGTGCATTTGCCCCATCAATGGCGGCTGCTGGGTAGCCGCTATGGCCTGGCGTGTGGTCTGTTGGTGGCATTGCTCGCACTGATCGCCTGGGCACCGCACAGCTACTTCGAGCCGCGTAGTCCGGGCGGCGAGTCGCGGCTAGCATCGTTTCTTGGGCCGTACCCGTCGAGCCTGAATGTCAGCGGCATCGCCTGGGCGCGCCGACCGGATTTCGAGCGTGAGCATGAGCTACAGGCAGCGCTACAAACCCGTGACAGCGCGCGCGTGCAGATGCTGCTCGACGAGGAACTACCGCCATATACTCGCGCCATCGCCGAGGCGCTCTTGGCAGCACAGCGCGGCAATGCAGCAGGCGCGCTGGCGGGCATCGACGCGGCACTATTTCTCGACGATTGGCAGCGCGAGGTGCTGCGCGGTGAGGACCACGTCTCCAACACGGCCGTGCAAATTCAGATCTTTACCGCACTCTATGCTGCAGGCTTTGCTGCAGCCGAAGGTGCAGCAAAAACGCTCCCCCGCCTTTTGCTCACGAAGCGCTGCTGGTGGGGCGCGAAGGCAAGCTTTCAAAGCGGCTCGGCGCCTTGGGCTGCGA
>JAAUTF010000628.1 GCA_012031775.1 Candidatus Altimarinota bacterium
GCGAAGGCCCAGCGCTCGATAGCCAGCCCCAAGCTACCCAGCCACATCAACGTCACGCCGGGATGCCCGGTCTGGATTGTCGCGTGCCACTGGCCGGTGCTCACCGCGTCGCTGAAACGCTCGGTGCGTTCGATCCAATGGTAGGCTTCGTCGGTGGTGAGGAAATCGGCGAGGCCGAAGGTGCGCGGCAGCAAGGCGAGCAGTACCAGGGTGAGCGCGAGCGGCAGCGCAAAAGTGCGCTCCCGACGCTGTGTAGCCTGGGTGACGCGGTTTGTGGCGGCCCTGCTCTGTTCGTGTGCCGCGCGGCGGCCCTGTTCGGTTGCCATGGGGCCGATTATAGCATAGCCTCAGGGGCGTAGCGCGCTGCGCCCCCAAGGCTCTATTTCAAGGGAAACCCAAGAAGCGTAAGTGCTGCGCGCAAACGGTCGCGCCCCGAGAGTGACTGCGGCCCGGCCACGCGGCGGGCGGAATGCTCGGCCCAGGTGCCGTGTGTTTTCATCTGCCCGCGCGCGTAAAAGGCAGCCATCACGTCGTTATACAGCTCGATCTGCGCAGGCTGCGTAGCAAGCGTATAGCGCTCGTGGTGCAACACAGCCTGCTGCGGCAGGCGCGGCTTGATCGCGGCCGGGCGTGTTGTATCGGGGTAACCTACACACAGACCAAAAACCACAAAAGCTCCTGGCGGAAGTGCGATCTCCGCAGCGACCTCTTCAGGCCGATTGCGCATGCCACCGATATAGACGATGCCCAAACCAAGAGACTCAGCGGCCACCGACGCGTTCTGCGCGGCCAGCGCGGCATCGATAGCGGCGACCAAAAATAGCTCAAAATAATCCAGACCCTGCGCCGGTAGATCGTGTTGCTGGGCGGCAAGGCGTAGCCGTGCCAGATCGGCGATCCAGAGCAGCAAGAGCGGGCACTCGCGAATATGCGCTTGATCACCTGCCACCACCGACAGGCGCTCTTTGCGCGCCTGATCACGCACCGCCACCACACTCCAGGCCTGGAGGTTCGAGGACGACGAAGCAGACTGCGCCGCAGCGACGATCAGCGCGAGGGTTTGATCGTCGACTGGTGCTGCCGTATAAGCACGAATTGAGCGGTGAGCGAAGAGTGTCGTGAGGGTAGCGTTAAGCGCGCCATCAAGCGTAGTCGGTAGGCCATAGCGCTGGGTCAGAAGCTCGTCATTCATGAGTTATTTTCACTACAAGGGCACCTTAGCGACACAGCGCGCCGTTGCCCTCGGGGACTAAACCGGCGATCACAAAACTTGCTACCTGTTCGGCGAGATCGTCGCGCGGGCCGACGACGAGTTGCAGGCGCTCGAAGGTATGCGGGCTCAATAGCTCGAGGCAGAGCGCAGCGAGCACGTCTGGATCGCCAGGGCGAATATGGCCTTGGCGCTGGCCTTGTGCGATCAACTCGCGCAGCATCAGCGAGACCGAGGCGTACAGATCGTGCTGCGCGCAGGATTCGCACTCGTGGACGGGCATGGGCTGCATTTTGATTAAACCCGATTGCAGCGCCACCTGGCGGTACTGCACCACGATGATAGCACGCAGCTTGCCAAGGGTATCTGGCGCATCGTCGGCGGCCTGATAGAGGCAGAAGCGGGTATCGCGGCAGGCAGCTTGCGACAGCGTTGCGAACAGGTGCTCTTTGTTTTGGAAGCGCCGGTAAATCGTGCCGACGCCGACACCGGCGCGCTGCGCTACCTCTTCCATGGTCACATCGCCGCCGCGCTCGGCGAACAAGGCGCGCGCTGCATCAAGCACTCGTTCTAGATTGCGCGCTGCGTCTTTTCGCTCGCGCCGCACCGTTGGCTCGCTCATCATCGTACTCCGCTGGCGCACATCTTGCACACACTTTGCCGCCGCCTAGTATACCATAGCTTCAAATAAAGCGGAAGCAAGGTTCCGCCTAAAGATAGTGCAATTTTTCCCAAACTAGAGTTATAATGATATATGGATTAGAGAAAAGTCTTGTGTAGTAGGTTGGGTAGCGCCCTGAGCCGTCTTCCCATACACATCCTTTTCGGAAAACTGGCACGACGCCAAAACTAGAAAAAAGAGCCATGATCACAACGCTGGTGCAGGAGACAGGAACTGATTTTGCGCCACAACAGCTGTTGCTGGCGTGCGAGGAGGGCTGGCGGAAGGCGCAGCAAGCGCTGTGCCCGGTGCTGGTGAGCGTCAGCGCGCCCACCGCCTCAACACATTTGCTGGCGTTCTTCGCCGCAGGTGCTACGGTAGCGAGCGAGCGCGTCTATTGGGGCGCAACCGGATGGTGCGCTGGCTTTTGCCGGTGTCGGCACGGCCTGGCGTGCTGAGACAGGGGGCGAGCAGCGTTTTCACGACGCGGCGACAGCCTGGCAGGCCTTGATGCGCGATGCTGTTGTGGTGCGACCGCCGGGTTATGCGGGTGCTGGCCCCATGGCACTGAGCGGTTTCAGTTTCGAGGCCGAGGGCAAGCGTGGGCTGTGGGCGCAGTTCCCGGGCGGCTGCTCCAACTACCGCGTTTTATGCTGGTGCGCACGCCGCAGGGGGCGCTGCTGACGATTAATATTTTGTTGCATCCGGATAGCGCGCCGCAAGAGGAAGCGCGCGCAGCGCTCTACGCCCTTGAGCGCCTGGTGCAGGCGCGGCGCTTGTCGGCAAATGAGCAAGGCTTGCTGACGATGCACGATGTGTTGCCCGCTGCGCGCTGGCAGGCGAAAGTAGCGACGGCGGTTGAGGCGATCCGCGCCGGAGCCTTCGAGAAAGTGATGCTGGCGCGTGGGGTGCAAATAACCGACGTAAAGGCCTTTGATGTGGCCGCAACGCTTGCGCGGCTGGAGGCGGATTATCCTGGCTGCTTCATTTTTGCGCTGGGGCGCGGGCACCACTGCTTCCTCGGCGCATCGCCCGAGCGCCTGGTGGGCCTGCGCAATGGCAGGGTGGCGGTAACCGCCCTGGCAGGTACGTTCCCGCGCGCGCAAGCGCAGAAGAAGATCGGGAGCTAGGGGCGGCGTTGCTGGCGAACCCGAAAGAGCGTCACGAGCACGAAGTGGTGGTGCGTATCATCCGCCAGGCGCTGGCCGATCGCTGTACCGCTATTGAGGCGGCACCTGTGCCGACCTTAATGAAGATGCGCAACTTGCAGCATCTGTATACTCCGGTTACCGCGCGTGTGATCGGCAACACCAGCGTGCTTGCGCTCGTTGAGCGATTGCACCCGACACCGGCGGTGGGCGGCTGGCCGCGCGACGCTAGTTTACAGTTCATCCGTGAGCACGAAGAACTCGATCGGGGGGTGGTACGCTGGCCCGATCGGCTGGCTGAACGTCGACGGGGAGGGCGAGTTCGCGGTTGCACTGCGCTCGGCGCTGGTGGACGCGGCCACTGCGACGCTGTTTGCCGGCTGCGGGATCGTCGCCGACTCAGTGCCAGCAAGCGAGTACCGCGAAACCTTGTTGAAACTGCGACCGATGCTGAACGCCTTACGCACACAGACGGATCATTTGTAGTGGATGGTAACGAACAAATTAATCTCGGGCGGTTTGTCGGGGCGTTGATCGATGGCCTGGTGCAGTCGGGTGCGCGCCAGTTTGTGATCTGCCCTGGTTCACGCAGTACACCGTTAGCGCTGACGATCGCTCAGCACCGTGGAGCCACGTACACTGTGCTGATCGACGAGCGCTCGGCGGCGTTTTATGCGCTCGGTATGGCGCGCGTGTTGGGCGAGCCGGTGGTGCTTGTCTGTACGTCGGGTACAGCGGCGGCGAATTTTCTCCCGGCTCTCGCCGAGGCCCAGCTTGCGCGCATTCCACTGATCGTGCTCACCGCCGATCGTCCGCACGAACTGCGCGACAACGGCGCGCCACAAACGATCGATCAGCTTGGCAT
>JAAUTF010000629.1 GCA_012031775.1 Candidatus Altimarinota bacterium
AATCCAGACGTCGAGCGTGTCGCGGCACTTCCTCACGCCGGCGGAAAGCCCTAACCAAGGCCGCGAGCTCGGCATCGGCGGCGGCACCGCTGGCGTGGTGCTCAGGCGCGCCATATTCGTCAGAATGAGCGTGCGATAATCACCGACGGCACCGCTCAGCGTCGGGGCGATCTCCGCTTCGATCGGGTTCACCGCCGCGCAGACCTGGTCGCGCAGCGCTACGTTGAGCTGGAAGGGCGCGACAGAACTGAACACGCCGTCTTTGCCGCGTACCCGTAGGTACATCTCGCCGTTGTTGTTCCACGTCTGGCGTACGATGCGCTCACCCGCAATGCCTGGCAGCGCCGAGATCGCGCGCAGGCTGCTGATCTGCGCGTTGGCCGAGGACGCGTCACCAATATCCACCGGGCCGATGTCCACCGGAGCAACCTGCAAACCGCGGTCGAGTGGGTCGCTCACCTGGTTGAGGCGCGCTCTGGCAGCCGCAATATCGTCGTAGAGGATCAGATCGAAATCGGCGGCGAGGTTAGCGAGCGTAATCTCAACCTGTGCGCCAGCGGTCACATCGAACTTAAACCAGGCCACCTGGTCTTTGCGCAGCAGAAACTGGCTCGCTGAACCGCTCCAGCCATTCGGGTCGAGCGCGTCGGGCGTGAGCGCGATCGGCGTCGCCGTCTGCCAGGAGTCGTTGCTGGCGAAGGGCGCGCCGCTTGCACATGCGCTAAATACTGAAGAGCTGCCGTTGGCCGCCGTGGCCACCGCCGTGAGCTGCTGCGCGCTCACCTCCGCCGCGCCCAGCGGCACTGCGAACGAGCCCACACCACTGGCATCGGTGGCCGTTTCGCTTGCGCCAAGCCAGCGCTTCCCTTCGCCACTGCCGCTGCTGTCGCAGACCGGCGAGGCGTACACATCGATAATGAAGCTACTGTTCGGCGCGCTGCTCAGCGTGCCAACGGCTGTACCGTTTGTCACGCCACGCAGCGTAGGCGCAGGCTGCCCATCGTTCGCACCGTTAGTGCCCAGAGCGATACCCAGGCCCTCGTTCTCGAAAATGCTGTTGCCGCGAAGAGTGTTGCCGAAACCGCTCTCGATATAGACGCCAGCACCTTTGTTGGCTACGATCGTATTGCCACCGCCCGTCGTATCGCCCACCGTGTTGAATGAAGCGCCCTGAATCGTAACGCCGTCGCCCTTGTTGGCGCGCTTCTTCGTACCGTTGCGCTCAACGCCGATGAAATTGTTATAGAGCTGGTTGCTATCGGAGGTGATAAGCACACCGCTTTTGCTGAAACGATTGATCACCAGGCCGCGCACAGTGGTCGTACCGCCCGCCAGCACCAGGCCGTTCGCCCACTTGCCGGCGCGCGTGCCGTCGATCTCGATGATCGGCGTACCATTGTAGCCGGGTTGCGTCGTCGCATCGATCAGCGTCGGCCCAGTGATGGCCGGTAGCTCGTTGAAGGGCTTGATCGTGCGCTGATGCGTTCGCGGCAGCTTAAACACAATCGTGTTCGGCCCCTCGGCGGCATTGGCCGCCTTGATCGCCTCGCGCAGTGAACAGTTGCTGATACCGCAAATGTCGTCGTTCTCCCACTGCGTATTAACCGTAAACGTTGGCCCGCTCTGCAGCGGCTCGTCCCAGGTTGCCCGGCGTCGGCGCAGGAAGAATAGTGAACAGCAGGGCGACGATGAGCAGCAACGCCAGGGGCCGCATTGCACCAGACACGCGAGCCGGGACTGATGGTTTCATCCCCACGACCTCCTCGAATGAACCATAAAGCGGCACGTGCAGCACGTCTCGCTGCACACGCGGTACAAGGCATGTTCGTTTCACCGAGCGTAATGGTCTACTGATCTAATACCAATTCGCCTTGATGATGCCGCAAGCAGACTGCTCAAGAAGCAGGTTGCAATGTCTCGTACAGCAATCGGCAATGGTATAGTGCTGAGTATAGCAGTTGGAATGCGTGCCGGAATGACAATCGTATCACTAGCAAGAACGAATTTAAAGCTAAAAATGAAGTAGATTTATTTATTACTTGCCTTAGTAAGCAAAGTCTTATATAACCGCCACGTCAGGGGCCTACCGCAAGCGAACCTAAGCTTCAGCGTACTAGTCTCGGTTAAGGTGGTGTTAGAATCCGACGCGTCACGCCGAGATGATATGCACGATCCGCTTCCCTTAACCTATACCTTGACAGATGCCAGCGGCGGACTATAATGCAGCGCATCACATATCCCCTGGGAACGAACCCAAAGAGCTCAGCGCCAGCTTCAGTGTTAGCGGTTTCACTGCTAACACCGGGCGCTGCTACCTTTTTTGCCCGTTATCACGGGAATGACCCGTTTACCGATTCTCCAAGGAGACACGAATGACCCGTCCGCAACCGTCTGGGCCACCGCGCTTGGTGCTCGTCTTCACGTTGCTCAGTGTCCTACTCGCCGCCTGTGGCCAGGCGGCACCGGGTGCTGCGCCTGCCACCGCACCGACAGAGGCCGCCGCCACCGCGCCCACCGCAGCAGAGGAGGCCAGCAGCGATAGCGATCTGCTCGCCGATGTCCGCAGTCGTGGTACGCTGGTGATCTCGTCCGACCCGAACTACGCACCCCAGAGCTTTAAAAACTCCGATGGCAGCTGGGAGGGTTTCGATATCGATGTCGGGCGCGAGATCGCCAAACGCCTCGGTGTCGAAGCCGAGTTCGTCGATATCAGCTTCGATGTGATCACCGCCGGTAGCTGGAACGGCCGCTGGGATATTAACGTCGGCTCGATGACGGTGACCGGCCCGCGCCAGGAGGTGCTCTACTTCTCCGCCCCCTACTATTATGCCCCCGCAGCCTTCGTTGTCCACCAAGACAGCACCGCCGCCGCCGTCAGCGATCTGGCCGGCAAGAACATCGGCGTCGGCGCAGCGACGACCTACCTCGACTATCTGAACAATAGCCTGACGCTTGAGGGCGAGGAGATCGCGGTTCCCGCACCCGAGGGTGCGACCTCGACGGTCTACGATACCGATCTGCTGGCGATCGAAGACCTCAAGCTCGGCGACGGCACACGTCTCGACGCCGTGCTCACCGCGCTGCCGACAGCGCAGAACGCGATCAACGAGGGCGCGCCGCTGAAGATCCTGGGCGATCCGGTCTTCTTCGAACAGCTAGCCGTGGCGCTCGACCGCCAGAGCCCCCTGGATTCGCAGGCGCTCGCCACTGAGATCAGCACGATTATCGAGGCCATGCGCGCCGATGGCACGCTCAAAGCGCTCTCCGAGCAGTACTACACCGTCGATCTGACGAGCAAGTAGGAGCGCGCGTGCCGCTGGTTTTGCTCCTCAAAATCAGCGGCACGCAATCGCCGCTATGGCAGAAATTACCAAGATAAGCACACCCACCGCCAACCCGCCGCACCGCTTCGCCTTCGCCGACCGGGCACGCTGGTGGTGGCTGTTCTGGTTTGGCCTCTTTCTCTTCTTTTTTAGTGGCTTTCAGATCACGCTCTTCGGCGTCACCTTCACTACCATCGCGCTCGATTGGGCCTTTATGGCCGAGTGGTGGCCTTTTATCTCGCGCGGCGTGATCATCACGCTGCAAATCGCGCTGGTCTCGATTGTTGGTGCTACTGTGCTGGCGCTTATTTCGGCGCTCGCGCGGCTCTCGCGCATCGCGCCGCTCTACAGCCTGGCTGGCATCTACATCTCGTTGATGCGCGGCACACCACTTTTTCTGCAGGTGCTGTTTATCTACCTCGCGCTGCCGCAGATCGGCATTGTGCTCGACGCCTACAGCTCGGGCGTGCTGGCGCTCAGCCTTAACTACGGCGCATATATGAGCGAGATCTTCCGCGCTGGTATCCCAGGCCGTCGGCTACGGCCA
>JAAUTF010000630.1 GCA_012031775.1 Candidatus Altimarinota bacterium
GATCTGCCACCGGGTATGTCGAGCTCGACGATAAAGTCGCGCACCATGGGGATAAGAGCATCGGTCTTGCCAAGGCGACGCACGACAAGCATATCGCTGGCCCCCGTCTCCACAATATCGCGCACGGTGCCGATCGCCTCGCCAGCTTCCGTCATCACCTGTAGTTCGTGCAACTGGTGCAGGAAATACTCGTCGTCGGCGAGCGGGGCAGCGTCTTGCTCGCGAATGGCGACCTCGCTGCCGCGTAATGCCTCGGCATCGTCGCGGCTTGCCACGCCATCGAGCGTAACAATCATCAGGTTCGACTTGTGCTGAAAGGCGCTCTTGAGGGTATAGGGCTGGCGCAATTTACCGATGTAAAGCGTCTTAACGCGCCGTTCAAGATGATCGGGGCGGTCGCTGACCAAGCGAAGCTTAAGCTGGCCCTTCACACCAAAAGCACCGACGATATAGCCGGCGAGCAGCAGTTCTTCAGGGGGGAATTATCATCGCGTTACTCGATATCGATGTGAACGCGTTTGTTCTGGCGGGCTGCCGCAACACCCATCAGGTCGCGGATGGCTTTGGCAACACGCCCGTTGCGCCCGATCACTTTGCCCGTCTCGTTTGGATCGACGGAAAGCTCATAGGTGACGGTGAAGCGGCCCACGCGCTCTTTGATCTCGATAGCCTCGGTGTTATCCACCAGATTACGCGCGATATAGTCGAGCAGTTCTTTCATAAATTAAAGAGATGTTAGAGGAATCACAGTTAAGGGCAAAGCCGTCTACCGTGACTCCACTAACTGTTGCAGATGAGGATCAAACAGCAGCTGCCTCGGCTTCAACCGGCGCAGCCGGGATCACCTTGCCCTGCTCGTCGAGCACGCTGACGCGCTTGAGCAGCTTAACAACCGTTTCTGAAGGCTGAGCACCGACGCTTAGCCAGTAGCGCGCGCGCTCACCGTCGATCTCCAGCACTTTGGGCTGGCGCACCGGATTGTAGTGACCGATAATCTCGATAAATCTGCCATCGCGTGGCGAGCGCTGGTCGGCGATGACGACACGATAGTTGGGCTGCTTGGTCTTGCCGGTACGGCGAAGACGAATTCTAACCATGACGGTGAAATGCCTCCACTAAGTCTTTCTTAAGCCAAAAATATTACTTCGGATTTATGCGCGGCGCAATGCCAGAAAGCACCGATCTGCCGATTGGTGATTATACCATAAGTTGCTGCGGGCGCGGTAGGGCCAACGTGCTTGACCTCTACCGCGCCCGCAGCCATTACACCAGCGGGGCAACATTACCGCAGCATCCGCATCAAATCACGCGGGTCGATATCGCCGCCGCCTTTACCGCCTTTGCCGCCCTTACCGCGCCCACCCCTGCCGCGCCCGCCCCCCTGGTTCGAGAGCTGCTTCATCATACGCTGCATCTCGCGGAACTGCTTGATCAGCGCGTTAACATCGGTGATAGTCGTACCACTGCCGCGCGATATGCGCTCACGCCGACTTTGCTTGATGATATCGGGGTTGCGGCGCTCCTCAAGTGTCATCGACTGGATAATGGCCTCGACGCGCTTAAGCTGTTTCTCGTCGATCAGATCTTCGTTACGCGCCAGCTGGCTCATGCCGGGGATCATACCGAGGATCTGCTGCAGTGGGCCAAGTTTCCGCATCTGGTTCATAGCATCGAGGAAATCCTCGAAGTCGAACTGGCCTTTGCGCAGCTTCTTTTCCATCTTCTTGGCCTGATCGGCGTCGTAGAGCTGCTCGGCCTTTTCGATCAGCGAGAGCACATCGCCCATACCCAGGATACGCGAGGCGAGGCGGTCGGGGTAGAAGGGCTCAAGCGTGTTGCCGTCGATCTTCTCGCCGCTGCTAATAAACTTGATCGGCACACCCGTGACGGAGCGCACCGAGAGTGCTGCACCACCGCGCGCGTCGCCGTCCATCTTGGTCATCACCAGGCCAGTAACGTTGATGCGCTGATTGAAGGTGTCGGCAACTTTCACCGCCTCCTGGCCGGTCATCGCGTCGACAACCAGCAGGCGCTCGACGGGGTTCACGCGCGCATCGATCTCGTTCAGCTCTTGCATCAGCGGCTCGTCGATCTGCAGACGACCGGCGGTGTCGATGATCAGGACGTTTGTCCCTTCCTTTTGCGCCAGCTCAAGTGCCCGTGCGGCGATATCTGGCGGGCGCGCGTCTGTACCCTCACTATACACCGGCACATTAAGCTGCTTGCCCAGCGTCTGCAGCTGCATAATCGCAGCGGGGCGGTAGACGTCGCAGGCGGCGAGCATGACGCGCTTGCCCTTCTTGCGCAGATGCAGCGCTAACTTGGCGGCCAGCGTCGTCTTACCCGTGCCCTGCAGTCCCACCAACAGTATCACTGTTGGGCCGGGGCGCGCCTCTTGCAAGGGCACATTGTCGTTGCCCAGCAAATTGATCAGCTCCTGGTGGACGATCTTCACCACCTGCTGATCCGGTGTAAGGCTCTTGGTGACCTCTTCGCCAATGGCCTGCTCGGTGACGCGGGCGACAAAATCTTTGACAACTTTATAATTAACATCGGCTTCCAACAACGCCAGGCGCACTTGCTTCATCGCCTCGCGCACATCGTCCTCGGTGAGCAAGCCCTTGCCGCCGAGCTTCTGGAAGACCGTTTGCAGACGGTCGGACAAACTTTCAAACATAATAGATCGTACCTTTACAGGTTACAGGAATTCTGTTTGAGTACGCTGCGCATTGCACCAGAGCGGCGTGCATTGTATGTAAACGCTTCGCCTCAAGCTAGGTTTCGAATCGTTGTCATTGTAGCCCCTGCGTAAGGCAACGTCAACTTTATTCATGTACTGACCCTCGCGCTGAGCGGTAACGCTACGCAAGTTCGTCGTAGCATGTTGCGAAACATGCTGATAGAATAATGGAAGCTTCACGCGCTGCTGCGCTTCCGAACACGATATCTCACTTCTACTGCACCTATATGGACTACGACGATCTGCTGGTTTATGTTGCGCTGAAAGACGCGCAGACACACGAGTATGAAGTCCGGCTCGAACTCAACGATACGAGCCTCGGCCAGTGCCCGATGACGCTTGCCGATTACCATGATCCACCGCCCGGCAATCGCGAGGCGATCGTCACTGTCGGGCTGGATCTCTTCAACCGGCTCTTTAGCGGTCGGCTCACCAATAACTTCCATCAGGCCTGGGCGGCGGCGCAGGCGCGAAAGGCCATCTCGCCTTGCCGAAATCGGTCGACATACCGCCGTAAGGCCGCTGATAAATCTGGCCTTTCTCGTCGCGGGTGAAGGCCACGCCCGTGGCCGAGGTCTCGCCCATATTGCCGAACACCATCGCCTGCACATTGACGGCGGTGCCCCAGCTTTCGGGGATGTCGTGCAGGCGGCGATACACCTTGGCGCGCTCGTTGCGCCAGCTCTGGAACACCGCGCTGACGGCGCCCCACAATTGCTGCTTCGGATCGGCGGGAAACGGCTTGCCGCTTTCGCGTTCAACGTATTTCTTGAACTTGGCGACGATCTTCTTTCCATCGTCGGCTTCCATCTCGACGTCGGCTTGTAGCCCTGAAAATCCTTGTGCGCGTTGATCTGCACAAGGACATACACCACTTGCGGCTCGCCCAGAATAGGCAGCACCTTTTTGCTAGAGGTGACTTCGACTTGGAAGTATTCCGCTCTGCTGCTAGTCGCTTGCGGAGCGTGTCATATTTCCGACGATGATCGGGTTCCCGAGCGTTTCATAGGCTTCTGCCATATCCCGGAACTGAATAGCTGCACCGGGGTTGGGGTTTGCGTCGGGGTGAAACCGCCGCGCTGCCGCCCGATACGCTGTCTTAACATCATCCTGTGTAGCATCTTGTTTG
>JAAUTF010000631.1 GCA_012031775.1 Candidatus Altimarinota bacterium
GGTGCCGCGCCCGACCGTTTGCTCCGGCGGAGCAGCGCAGGCCGCGCTTGTCAGCGCTGCCGCCGCCGTGGTGTTGGCGATGCCCATCTCGCCAAGTGCAGCAGATCGAGGCCTTTTGCCGACAGGGTATCGACTATGTGTATACCGGCGCAGAGTGCTGCAAGCGCTTCGCTCTCATGCATGGCCGGCTCGCGCGCAATATTGCCGCTACCAGCGCGGATGCCCAGCCGCCGCAGCTGCGGGTGCTCGGGCAGAGCGCTGGCCACGCCAGCGTCGACAATGACGATCTGCGAGTCGGCGGCGGCGGCTAAGGCGTTGATCGCCGCACCACCGCTAAGAAAGTTCAGCACCATCTGGCCGGTCACCGCCTGCGGGTAGGCGCTCACCCCCTCAGCGGCAACGCCGTGATCGGCGGCGGCGAGCAAGATGGCGCGCTGTTCAAGGCGCGGGCAGACCTGGCCGGTGGCGGTGGCTAACCGCAGCAGCAAGCGCTCGATCTGCCCCAGACTGCCCTGCGGTTTGGTGAGCGTGTCGAGGCGTGTCTGCGCTGCTCGCGCTGCGTCGATGTCGGCGGGCGGGATAGCGACGATGATGCTGTTGAGGCTTGCTCTATTCATTGGATCTTCTTCTGATAACCGTCAGCGGGTGACTGCTCGACCGGGCGCTGGGTGAACCTGTCGGTGTCACTGTGTCAGCGTGTCACCAGCGGCGGTACTTCGTTTACCATTCGCACGATCGCGCCGCTGGCATAGACATCGAGGCATGTGACGCTGCCCTGGTCGATGCGCCAATGCCAGTGCTCGCTTGGGGCAAGCTTGAAGGTCTGGCAGACGACGAGTTGAATCGGCGTGGCGTGGGTTACCACCAGCACGCGCCCGCCGGGGAACCGTGTCAACAGTTCACGATAAGCCGCTGCGACGCGCTCAGCGGTTTCGGCCAGGCTCTCGCCGCCTTGTGCGCGCCCGTGTATGCCTTGTGCCCAGCGCGCCTCGGCCTCGCCGGGGAAGCGCGCCACAACGTCGCGATAGGTCAGGCCCTCCCAGCGCCCGTGGTCGGTCTCGGCCCAGCCGCCATGTTCCTCGCGCTGCACGCCAGTGCGCCCTGCCAGCAGGGCATCGGCCAGTGCTCTGGTGCGTTGTGTGGGGCTGATCAGTGCTATGCCGAATGGGATGCGGCGCAGCCGTTCCGCCAGTGCTTGCATTTGTGCTACGCCGTATAGTGTCAGTGGGCTGTCGCCGCGCCCTGATAGCGACGCTCACGATTGGCCACCGTCTGCCCGTGGCGGACGAACCAGATGCTGGTGCGCAACTCTGTGATCCTTTGGTGAAACGTGATCTGTGATCCGTGATTCGAACAGCTTCGTTCGGTAAAGAAGCACGCCGCACGCTTCACGCCGCACGCTTTAGAAAAACTACCACGAGCGCCACTAGTAGGAAGGCGACCATACCAGCGAAGGCGAAATAATTCGTCGGCGCACTGGCCGCAGCTGCTGGCGCGATCACAGCTGTCGTCGTCGGCGCGCGCGCGGTTGCCGCTGCTGTTACCGGCACTATACTTGGGGCCGGGGTTACGGTTGCGGCGCTAGCCGGACAGACAGCGGCGAATTCGCTTTCAGGCGGCAGCGTGCCGCTGCTCGAGTCGCCCTCACCCCAGGCCCAGCCGTGAACATCGCCATCGCGCACACGCACGTTGGCCGCACCCAGGTTGGCGTAGCGCCAGCCACCACTGCTCAGCGTGTAGAAGGCCCAGTAGACAGTGCGCGGGCCGTTGCGCTGGCAAAACAGGCCTGCGCCGGGTAATCGCAGCCGTCTGCGCCGATTTTGCAGACAGCCGCGCCGATGCCGCCGCGCTGCAGCACAATCGGCAGCCCGGAGCGTTCTAGCAGATCGATGCCGCTGATTTCCTCCTCGGCAAAGGCAACGCACGCTGTCTGCACGCTGCCGTCGCCGTAGCGCAGTACCAGGCCAGCGCGCCGTTCGCCGTCTTGCGCCCTTGTTTCACCGGCCAGGAGCGCGGTGGCAAATACGATTACAGCCAGGATTAGAAGTGGTAATTGCCGCATTGATGTACCGCCCACTTAGCCACGAAGCACACGAAGCACACGAAACCGGGCTATTGTAGCTGCGAAGGGCACAAAGAGCACGCAGCGGGCATAAAGATTTTATTTGGACTTGTGCGCTGTGCGCTGTGCGCTGTGACCCCGTACAACCGCGAGGCCGCCGATCAGCAGTATCAGCGCCATGGCCAGCAACCACTCGTGGCTACCGCTCGTGCCCGTGGCGGGTAGGCTAGCAGCCGGTATCAGTAGCGCCTCGGCACCGACGACGGTCGTTGTCGCCACCGGCAGCGGCCTGCTCAGCAAACCGGCTACTGCCTGATAGGTCGCCAACGCGTTATCGTCGGGCGCGGTGGCCTGATAGCGCATGGCACCACTATCGTTCTGCAGGCCGACAAGTGTACTCAATGGGTCGCCGTTGGGCGCAGTCCAATCGCTGTCGGCGGCATCTGCACCAGCGGCGGCAAGCGCTTGCAGCACATAGGCCGTCGAGTTGGCGTCGCTGTCGCTGCCGAAGCTCGATGTCTGCGAGTACGGGAAGCCGCCATCGTCGTTCTGCTGAGTCTTGAGGTAAGCCAGCGCTGTATCGACAACATCCTGTGCCGCACTGTTGTCGGCCAGCGCCTGGATGGCCAGCGCCGTCGTATTGGTGTCGCTGCCGGTATCCGCCGTGCCGTCGAAGCTCCAACCACCATCGGGCAATTGCAGGGCCAGCAAGCGGTCGACAGCGGCAGCAGGAGCTTCCACGCCGACACTTTTCAGCGCCAGCAAGGCCAGTGCGTGGCCGAAGACATCCGGGCCATACTGGCCAGTGGTGGGGTCGTAGCCTTTGCCGATGACAGCAAGCAGATCGACGCCGCCGAAGCTGGTCGGATCCTGATTGCCGGCCACTGCGGCCATAACAAGCTTTGCCGCAGCGCCCACCGAGGTAGCGTAGCCGCTGGCCTGCGTGCTCAGATAGTCGAGCGCGGAATTGCCATCTTGTTGTACAGCAGCGGGATCTTCGCCAGCAGCGACGAGCGCAAAAACTGCGTCAGCGCTATCGCCGGGGCCAAAACCGAGGAAACTGCCATCGGCCTGCTGTTGGTCGCGCATCCATACCAGCGCTGCATCGGCAGCACTGGCCGCATCAGCTTGTGCGCTGATCGTAGCAGGGGCAAATAGCGCGAACAGCAGCGTGAACGACATGGCCAGAGCGACAAGATGCTTCATAGCGGACTCCTTCCACATGGGTGGCGGCAAGAACAAATTGTTAAAGGGGAATAAAAAAGCCTCCTCCGTGGGGACGGAGAGGGTGTGCGACCGTGGCAAAACACATGCAGTGCCGCAGCCTCACCCCTTCGCAACGCGGGTGTGATCGGCGAAACAGCAAGGAAAGGCATTCTGGCTCGTTTCGCTGCGCTTAACATCAATGAGAATGGATTGTGTGGCGCGTGATTGCAGCTTTACTGCGATCACGCGCCACATTTTTATTCTATTATGTTGAGCGTGCGCAACTTACAGTAGCGTGGACTGCGCCGGCATTGCACCGGACTTCCCCAAATTAAGCCCTTTGCTTCCTCAGGGCTCCTTGCGTGGTGGTTGTTTTCCACCGATATTCGTCTGGCGGCTATGGTAGCACAGGCAGCGCCGGAGGGCAAATGGCTTGTTACTGATGCCAGAACGTTTGCAAAGTCAGCGGCGCTGAGACTCCAACACGGTGAATGCCTTTCAGGTATGATTGATGGAGGTATGCTCGTTTGTTCTGCCCGCCCTTACAACAAACTGGCCGGGGTGGCCCCGGCCAGTTTGTCTGTTCGCGACGCTATCGGC
>JAAUTF010000632.1 GCA_012031775.1 Candidatus Altimarinota bacterium
TGGGTTTCTAAGTTCTCGACCACTCTCTACTCTGCGCCCTTGCCGCCCTGTGCTCTGCCCCCTGGTATACTGCATACAACAAGCGACCTTTATGTAACATAAGGAGACACCTGTGGTCGAGGCACGCCAGCTCAGCAAACATTTCGGCAGCTTTCACGCGGTGCGCGGCATGGATCTGACGATCCGCCCTGGCGAGCTGCTGGCGTTGCTTGGCCCCAACGGTGCCGGCAAAACCACGACGGTGCGTATGCTTGGAGCTATCCTCAAGCCGAGCGCCGGGAGCGCGCGCATCTGCGGGTTCGATGTCGTCAGCGATGCGCGTGCCGTGCGCGGCAAAGTCGGCCTGTTGACGGAGTATCCCGGCCTGTACAACCGTATGCGCGCCGAGGAGTACCTAGATTTCTTCGGCGCGCTGCAAGGTGTGGAGACGATGGCACGGCGTGCTCGTGCCGAGCGCCTGTTGAAACAATTTGGCCTCTGGGAGGCGCGCGACCGTAAGCTCGATGGTTACTCCAAAGGCATGAAGCAGAAGATTGCCCTGGTGCGTGCCCTTATCCACGATCCGCCGGTGCTCTATCTCGACGAGCCGACCACCGCGATGGACCCGCAAAGTGCGCGTACGGTGCGCGACGCTATCGGTGAGTTGCGCGCCGCCGATCGCGCCATTCTGCTAACTACGCACAACCTCGCCGAGCCGAGGTGCTGGCCGATCGCATCGCGATCATCCGGGGCGGGCGCATCATTGCGCAGGGTACCTTTGCCGAGCTGACACGCCAGTTGCTTGGCGATCCAGTTTGGGAGCTGCGCCTTGCATCGGGTATCGCGCCCCAACGTGTGCTCGCACTGCTCGACGGCCTGGCACCGCTGGAAGAACTTGGCGATGGCTACCTGCGTTACCGTTGTGTTGAGCCGCAGCAGGTCAACCCGCAGCTGCTGGCGCGGCTGGTCGCGCATAATCTCGCCCCGGTCGCGCTCACCGAGCTTCCGCGCAGCCTCGAAGACGTGTATCTGCGTATCGTCGCCGATGAACCAGCGCGCAACGATGCCGAGAGCGCCGGGGATCTGCGCCCACAGGTCACAGCGATGAATATTCTCAATTCTGAATCCTAACGCCTGAATTCTCCCATGGACAGACACGCTATCCACCTGATCACCCGGCGCGAGATCCGCGAAACGCTGAGCGACTGGCGTATTGTGACGCCGATCGTCGTTCTCGCCTTTCTTCTGCCGCTCTTGCTGGTCGCCGCCTCTAATCTCGTCGTCACCTTTGTGGCCGACCAGCGCCTCGCCGAGCGCCTGGTGCCCTTCGCTGCATTGTTGGTTGGCTTTGTGCCAGCGAGTTTCTCTCTCATCACCGCGTTGGAGTCCTTCGTCGGCGAACGCGAGCGCAATACGCTTGAGTCCTTGTTGGCTATGCCGCTCGGCGATCGCGCACTCTACCTGGGCAAATTCGTCTCGGCGCTGGCGACGCCGCTCGCCTCCAGTATGGCGGCGATGACGATTTTTACGGTGCTGCTGGCGCTGGCAGAACCGACGCTCTATTTTGCAGCGATGACTTTGCCGCGTCTCGCCCTGCTTTATCTGCTGGTGATCAGTATGGCGCTGGTGATGGTTGCCGGTGCGGTGGTGATCTCTAGCCATATCACCAGCATCCGCGCCGCTAATCTGATGTCGGCTTTCATCCTGCTGCCGATGGCCGCCGCCGTGCAGACCGCCGCCTTTTTTATCATCAACGACCAGTGGACGCTGCTCTGGCTGATGACTGCGGGCCTGGCTGTTCTCGCCTGCGGGCTGGTTCGCATCGGCGTGGTTAGCTTCAGCCGCGAGGAAATTCTTTCGCGTGAGCAGCTGCAAGGCCAGTTCGGGCTGCGTCTTTTTGGCGCAAAAGGCGGCAGCCGTTCGCTACCTTCCTTTGTCGGCAGCCCCGCGCTGGTGATTATGCGCCGCGAACTCGTCGAGATGCTGAGCGACTGGCGTATGCTCGTGCCGCTCGTGATGCTGATCTTCGGGCTGCCGACTGTTATGGTGGTTGGCACCGGTGTTGCGCTCAACTACCTGGAGAGCGAGCTTATCCTCGGGCCGCTGGTGCCCTTCGCCGCGCTGTTGGTTGGCTTCGTCCCCGCCAGCTTCGCCCTTGTCGCCGCACTGGAGTCTTTTGTGGGCGAGCGCGAGCGCAATAGCTTAGAGTCGCTGCTCTCGATGCCGATCACCGACCAGGGATTATATACTGGCAAGCTGATCGCTGCGCTCGTTGTGCCGCTTGTCGCCAGTTGGCTGGCAATGACAACGTTCCTTGTGCTCTTTCGGCTCAGCTACCCTGCCATCTATGCCCTCGATATGACGCCGAGCCTGATCACCATACTGGCCCTGATGGTTGCGTTGCTGAATCTGGTGATGGTCAGCGCCGCTGTGGTAATCTCCAGCCACACCGGCAGTATTCGCGCGGCGACCTTACTGGCGAGTTTTGTGCTGGTGCCGGTGTCGGTGCTGATTCAGATCCAGGCGCTGCTTTTTATCGCCCAACGCTACGATCTGGTACAGGTTATGACGGCCGCTGTGGCGGTAGTGGCGGTGGCGCTGATCCGCACCGGGATGCTGACTTTTAGCCGCGAGGAGATTCTTTCACGTGAGCACGAGCCACTGAATGTTCAACATGTTGTGGCGATGTTTCGCCGCTTTTTCTCTGAGTATCAGCCGGCCGGTGTTGCGGCGAATGCATATGTCGGCCTGCCCTTTGCGCCGCTACGCTTCTATCGCTACGAGTTGCCCACGCTGCTGCGCGACCTGCGGCTGCCACTGTTGCTGGTGATGCTTGGTGTGCTTGTCGGCACCGTCTTTGGTGCGCTAGTGGGCGCACGTTTCACGCAGCTACAAGTGTTGCTGGCGAACGTCGGCAGCGCGCCGCCGCCTTCATTTGGCTTCGCCGCCGAGGTATTTGTTAACAATCTGCGGGTCTCCCTGCTATCGAATATTGTTTCTATCTTCACCTTTGGCGTTTTTGCCTTTCTGGTGCCAAGCGTCGCCTTTGCGCAGGTGGGCTTCGTCAGCAGCGCCCTCGGCGGCAGCTGGTTCACCCTTGGCCCCGCTAGCCCGACACAGTTTCTTCTGGCCTATGTGCTGCCGCATGGTATCATTGAGCTGCCGGTATTTATGCTCAGCGCCGCCTGGGGCTTGCGCATTGGTGCATCGCTGCTGGCACCGCCGCCTGGCTTCACTGTGGGCGAGAATCTGCTTTGGGCGCTCGCCAACTGGCTTAAAACCTGGCTGCTGCTCATCGCGCCGCTCGTATTGCTTGCAGCGCTGATCGAGGGATTTGTGACACCGCTGGTTGTTACTTGGTTGTATTGAGAGCTGTACGGCGCAGCACGCTGCGCCCGTACAGCTGGGGCAAATCTGGTAGATATGCTTATCACTTCGTTCTCAGCAAAAGAACTTGTCGATCGTATGCGCCGTGGCGTCCTCTCACCCGTAGACGTCGTCGAGGCGTTTATCGCGCGTATCGAGGCGGTAAATCCGGCGCTCAACGCGGTGGTGGCGCAGCGTTTTGATCTGGCGCGGCGCGAAGCGGCCGCGCTGATCAAGCATGCTGAACGTGGCCCGCTTTTGGCCTGCCGGTGACGATCAAAGACGCGCTCGATGTCGCCGAGATGCCCGCTACCTGTGGCTTGATCAGCCGCGCTGGCAACGTGGCCACGCGTGATGCTACGGTGGTAGCGCGGCTGCGCGCAGCTGGCGCGATCGTATTGGCGACCAGCAACACGCCGGATAATTGTTGGGCGCAAGAGACAGATAATCTGCTTACGGGCGCACCAATAACCCCTGGGATCTTGCGCGCACCGTGGGCGGCTCGACCGGCGG
>JAAUTF010000032.1 GCA_012031775.1 Candidatus Altimarinota bacterium
CGCTACGCCTATGTGTATAATGATCCACAGAACCTCGTCGATCCCAGTGGGCATGTCCCGGCGCTCTACGCACGTATCGGGCTTGGTCTGATGGGGGCTGCGGTCGCCGGGGCGGGCCTATTTGGCCTCAATCAGGCACTGCCGCCGAATTGGTGGACGAATAGGCCACCCAACTGCGCGTGTACCAATCCGGACGCCGTTGGGCCGCTGGATTGGCTCACGGATCTACGCACTGGTATAGCTGCGACGGCGTTGAGCCTGCCAGTTCTACGCGAAGCAGGCGTTGAGCCATTCGATGTTGCGCCGCTGAAGGAATGGCAAAAACCACACGGAATGAACAGCTCCACGCGCTCAAGCGGCAACAGCTTACCTTAAGTGCTAAAATTGCTGGCGCAAAAGTCGATATCCATCTGAGGCTCCGCGCCCCACGCATTGGCGGAAACATTCCGCAGCTTGGTCTCAGTGGCTCCTTTCTGGCCGGGCCAGCGTTGTCCGGTGCGCTCCAACTCGCATCCGATCTTACATCACCACGCTGTCTGTCCCCGCAGGATTTGTTCAATCGCGCCATGGTTGGTATGCTTGGGGGTATACCACCGTGGCTCGCTGGTCTTGCCATTGGTGGTTTGTTAGCAGGTGCTGGTGCCCCAACGGTTTTCGTTATGGGAGGAGCGTTTCTCGCCGCACTTGGAACAAGTTATGTTATGTCTCTAACTGGTGTAGGTACGCGGGCACTCAACAATGTAACCCGGCCACGCAGTACGTATCCGCCAAACAAGGAAGAGTAGTAGTGAGAAGCGTAAGGCTGTCGTACCTGAAAGCAGCCTAACGGGTTCGTAAGGAAACGGAGCTACGTTCACAGGTTTATGAAAGGTTGATCTGCCTGGTGTCGGAAGCGCCGCTACCAGGCAGACCGCTTTGTTCCAACGTCGTAAGGAGAGGTGGAATGACCTATCGTCAAAAATTAGTCATGGGGATGATCCTATTTCTCTTGACGTTTGTCACGGGGATTGTGCTGGTATGGCCACAATTCTCGCTGCAACTAGAGAGCTACATCGGCATCATTACAGGATTAGCGGTCGCAACGCATCTTTGTTTGTACGCCAATGCGACGTGGGATCCCGCGCGACTCCAAACGATCACTCCCACGAAGGTTCATCCGCTGCTCCGCGATCAGGTGGTTGGCAGCAGCTTTATCCTTGGTATCATCGGCGTACCTATCGCTGCGGCTGTGTTTCAGCTTGACTGGAATGCCATTATGGGTGTAGCGAGTGTTATCGTTACACTCATCTTATTTAGTTATGTCATCGTTCGTGTGGCCATAAAGAAGTAAGTGCTACAACAGGTCATCTGGAAGTCCCGGCCACACTATGGTGCCCGACCTGCCGGCCGGGGTTGTTGTCAACGTCACCACCAGCTACGCCTACGACGCCAACGACAACCTGCTCGACGATGGCGAGCGCAGCTACGCCATTTGAGCTTTTGATGTCTTGCTTATGATGCAGAGCGATCCACTGACGCGCCTCCCTCCGCCCCGCGCCGCACCCGCGCTACCAGCTGGCTCAGGGACTGGACTTCATCACGGGCATCATCATCTGATGCGACGCGCCAGAGTGTGACAACGATACCGCCCACGTCGCGCTCCACCGTCACATCGACCACCTGACTCAGCACGTCGCCGCGTCGGAGGTTATTGCGGCAGAGCAGAAAGAGACGCTGTTTGCCTTTCCCATACCGATACACCGCGACCCGCTCGCCGTCACGGATCGCAGTGCTGATGGGCTGCCAGCGCTCGCGTAAGTTAAACAAAGCCTGATGCATAGTACTGGTTCTCGGAGGGTTAGGGCAGCCCTACCACGCGGCGTGTTTGTGCTTCTGCTTCATCGGGCGTGGCTTCGCACAGGTCGGCCACTGTCCAGGTCTCCCAAGTGTACGTGCCGGTTGCGGTGAGCGTGCCGTCGTGGTAGATGTACAGCGCGCCAATCGCTTTGTAGCCATCGCTGCCCGTCACGTCGACACCGTAGACCTCCAGGATTGGGCCGCGAAAGCTGTTCGTTGCGGGCGCATCCACGCAGCTGGCACGTACCCATTGGCGCGACGGCAGTTGATACCACTGGCCCTCACGAAGCTCCATCAGCGCCCTCCTTGGACTCACACCACCTCACAGCGGGAGATCATCCCATAACTGGCTGTCGAGCATCCGTCCAGCCGCTTTCTTGCCACAGTGGAACATCACCCCGGCTCCGCCAGGTTGCGGGCGTTCCATCGTTGCACACGGTCGCTTGGTGGCACACAAGCAATCAGGTGCCCACGACCCCCACTGCTTGAAGAAAAACGGGATGTTGGCACGCACACACTGATCACGAAGGCTGCGCGCCCAGTGCGGGTGCATCGGGCGCGCCTGGGAGCCGCTCTCTCCTCCGACAATGACCCAATCTATCAGGCTGTTCGCGTCGGCCCAGGTCGGCCCCACATCCTCGATAGCTCCTGCTTCGTGGAGATTCACTGGCCCCAGCAGCGGTTCACAGCTGACGAAGCGCACCCGCGCCGGAACCTGCCGTAGATAGGGAATGCGCGCATTCGCGGTCGACTGATCTTCGATACTGACGCCAATCCACACATTGGGTGGCATCTCCTGCTGCGCCCAGCGCTCCGGGAGCATCGCCAGGATGTGCTGCGGGCGTTTGGTCAATAGGAGCCAATCCAAGTGCGGCGTCTCCACAATCAGCTGGTACAATCGCCAGCGTGCGTTCTCAACCGCGTCGTGTGCGTCCACGGGCATGCTCTCTGGCCCTTCGAAGACATCGGCGAGGCTGGCGCAAAAGACACGCCGCCGCTCGCCCATGCGTCCCGCTTCAGCATTCCAGGCGAGCGGCTGTCGCCAGTAGGACTCGGCAGCGATTGGGCGGCTGCCTCGTGGCCCCCAAACACCAAGCACAGCGGGATTCCGACCACTCAAGGACTCGGCATAGCAATGGCGACAGCCTGCACTAACCTTTGTGCAGCCACGCCAGGGGTTGAAACTGTAGCCAGGTACCACTGTCCCATCAGGACGGCGATAGGAAGTCCATTCAATCGTTGTCATTCCCATTGCGTTACCCCCCGGATGCCCTTCGTCTCACTCCTCGACCGTCGTCGCCCACATCGCGAGCATCGCCGCAGCTGCCTTGATCGCCGGCGACTGCACGAGCAGCCGGGCAGCCGAGTCGATCTGCACCTCGGGCAGCTGATACACCTCGGCGGGAGCCAGGCGCTGCAGCGCCTCGACAGCGAGCGCGTGGGCCTGCGCGAGAAGCGCAACCAGGGCAGTCGCATCCTTGTGTGCAGTTGCGGCGGCAACTGGTGCTGGTGCCAGCGGCGTGAGCGTCACCGGGCCAGATGGCGCGACAGAAGACGGCGTAGGAGGCTCGGCAGGACCGGCAGGCTCACGCGCGATCACCTCGCCTGCGTCCTCTTCCACGTCCAGGTCGTCATGTGCTGCCATTTCCGCCCCGGTGCGGAATTGTGGCGCTGACGAGGCCGCCGATTCATCACTCCCAGAGCGCACGTTCCTTGCTGCTTGGGTGTCACGGGCGTTGTGCTCCTTCGCCTGCCGAATCGTCTCCTCCACCGTCCGCTTGCTCGGCGGTGGCTGCTGTGCTGCCCCGGCCTCGGTCGCCGCCGTGATAACGGCTCGCGCGCGGCCTCGGGTGTGCTCTCGCGCGCAATCAGCGCCGCCTGCGACATTGGCAGCCAGCCACGCGCGACGACCTCCCGATAGGCCGGGTTGCGCTGGCTCTCGGCGTGAATGTTCAGCAGCGCTCGGCTACGTCGTCCGAGGTATTCGTGGTCGCCAGAAAGGTCGCCCACTCGCCGTACTTGGCTGCCGCACGCGCCTCGGCGATGGCGGCACAAGCGTCGAGGAAGGCCTCGTTCGTGCGCTTCCGCGCATCCAGGTAGCGCCGCGTAATCCCTTGCATCTCCGTCGAGAGCGTCCCGTCGAGTACATCACCTGTCACTGGCACGGTTTCTTGGATAGTCACGCGGATCGTCCTTTCCGTGGTGTCTTGGTGGCGTGCAGCTGCGCCACCGGGATCTGCACCGTCGCACTCAACTGCGCTGCGGTAATGGGCAGGCTGCGCATCGTCAGCGTCGCCAGATCGATCGTCGTCGCGAACCGGGTGAGCCGTCGCTGCACCACCAACTGATACAGATACTGCGCGACGACGGCGGCCATTGCCTGGTTGATCATGAGGCTCTGCGTGTCGTCGGCCATCGCCGCTGCACAATCCGCAGCAGGCATCGGCTCAGGCACCAGCAACCCTGGATAGACCAGGCTCGGTGCTGGCAGGGCCGCGCACACCCCGCCCAGGGCTAGACAGCCGCGCAGGGCGTTGACCGTCGTCACCGTACCGGCGACGACCTGGCCATTGTCGTTCGCGTTCCCGGCATCGAGCCAGAGATGACACCAGCGCGCTGCGAGCGCATCGGCCATCGTTCGTCGCCCTTCGGCGGTATCGACCGCGCCGACCACGATCCGAAACGTCTCCTCGTGCGCCGCACACAGCTGCTGCATGCGGTCGCGCGTTGCCATCTCGGGGTAAGCCGTGATCGGCACGCCGAACACGCTGCCAAAGCGTGCGGCCAGGGTTTGTGCCTTGTTCAGTCCCCGATCTTTCTCAGAAAATAATTGTCGCCCTATATTGCGTGACTCAACGATATCCCCATCGACGAAGCTCACCGCGATCGGCCGCTCCGTATCGGCGCGGTGGTGGCAGAGCCGGGCGATACTCTGCGCGATATGGCTGCCGGTGCCGCCACAGCCGACCAGGATGATCGCCAGCGGGCGGTCTGGTGGCACGAGATAGGGAATGGTTGGGTCAATCGTGAGCTGCATCTAGCACCTCGTAGGTATCGCGGAACGGGCCAAACCCATCGAAGATCGACGATGCTGGAATGCGCTGCCAGGCACCGTAGCAACACAGCCGCACCGCGATTTCCGGCACCGTATGTACATGCCCGATCACCACGCTCACGCCAAGTCCCGTATCGTCCTGGTCATCCGTGCTGCTGAAATACGCGGGCATCGCGTGGTGGGAGTGAACGTCCACCAGAATCGTGCCGTGCGGGACGGCATAGCGTATACGGGTCGCATGCGCCTGCTGCGGTGGCACGCGCACCACGACCGTGCCATCTTCCAGGGTGATGTGATACTGCTGCTCGATGGCGTAGTGCTGGCCACCGCGCCTGTGCTATGCGCTTTACGCGCGTGGAGCAGGATGGCGTGGAGCAAGCGACTGGGGAGCCGTTGCGGATATGCGGCCCACGCCACGCAGGGGAGGGCTGCGCGCAATCCTGGAATAGGCGGTGTGGCTGCCACCTGCACCGTGACGGTGCGCTGCCCGTCATACCCGCGCTTGTAGATCCCATCGGCAGCCCACAGCCACGTCACGCCGTGCGTGATGACATGCGACTCGGCCTCGGCAGTCGTGAGCACGCGATGCTGGACGAGCGATGCGAAGCATGCGGCAAGATCGCTCACGCGCCACCTCCCTGGTGCTGCCAGATCTCGCCACCGAGGAGCTGCGCCAGCGTGATGCGCGCTGGCTCCAGGTCGTCGAGCGGATACGGCGTCTCTGCCGTTAACTGCCGCCACTGCTGGAGCACGCTGGTAGGGAACTGCTTGCTCTTGTGCCCGACGACATGGCTGTTGAAATACGAACCACGCACAAAGGTCGCAAACGCGGGAAGAATCGTCTCAGCGGTTGCTGTCGGCGGGCGCTCGGCACTGCCCCAGCAGATGCCACCGTTGTCATAGCAGTTGGGGAACGGTGCTACACAGAGCGGCACATCCCGCGTGGGTCGCTCGGTGCTCGGCAGGGCGAAGATGCGGTACTGGTTCCCGCAACCAGCCCAGATCAGTGGTGGGAGCTGAAAGGTGTAGTGCTGCTCGCTGCCACTCTGGAGTACCGCCATCGTTGCCACATGCGGCGGGATGTAACAGACCAGGTAGGGCGCGCCATTGGCCATGCCCCACCCGATGGTGTCCGGTGGCAGCAGCCCGCTCCTGAGCGGTAGCTGCGAGAGCCGCTGGCACAGCACCGCTGGATCGACGGGATACGAGCGCCAGCCCCCACGCGAGTCGCGTCGGGTCAGTATCACCATATCCGGGTAGATGCAGAGCTGCACCACCGGCGGCGTGTCGCAGATCGCGACCTCGCGCCGACGCGGGCGCTCCCGGTTACGGAGCCAGGGTTTTGGTTTCGATGTCGTCATCGGTTCATCTTTCGTTTGCGTTTGTGACGGTGAGGAAGTGTGGCAGCGGTCGCGACCAGGTGATCCGCGAGCCGCTGGAGCAGCGCGGGATCGTCCGCAACCGCGCAATTCAGGTCGGCACACGCATCCGCGATAGCGCGCCCCGCTGCTGCTTCCTTTATCAACTCGGGGAGATGGTCGCCTGCCGCTGAGACAAGGCCCAGGGCGTGACATCCCTCCAGATCGATCTCCTCGGCTCCGGTATCTGCAAGACGATTCCCCGTCATCTTGAACGCGTACTGCACCAGTTCACCGAGTGAGACTGACGACTCAGCAGCATCCGGCCAGGGTGCCGTCAGCGCGGCGCAGAGCGCATCCATATCGGTGGTGGCGGGGAGATGTGCCAGGTCTGGCGCAAGGAAGCCGTGCATCCCCCACTCGCCGAGCGTGTACTCGTCGATATAACCCCAGGCCGTGTGACGACAGATCGCCCAGAGGCCAATGAGCGCCTGCCATCCGTCTGGATTGAACCCTACATCGTCGTCATCCCAACCGTAGACCACCATCGGCGTTTGATAGAGCAACCCTTCCACCGTAGTCGCGAGGAGGTCGCCCGCACCACCGGTATGGGGAAACCAATCGCCGCCTGCCTGGGGACTCCAGTCGCCGGTCAGGAAGGTAACGGGCGCGTTCCACACCGGAAACGGCTCACAGGCGTACTCGATGAGCGGTACCGCCCCTTGGTGGATGAGCGCAAAGCATGCGGCAGCCGCCCTAAGCAGCACGGGTGGAGTGAGCGAGCGGAAGACCAAACTCCTGTGCATAAAAAAGCTGGAAAGTGGGTACGGATCAACCGGACACAGGCCAGCCCATTGGCATAGGCCGTCGCACTGATCTGCGCTGTCAGTGGCACGACCGGCGCATTCCACTGCGACCGCACCCGTCGCGAGGCGCGGCGGCGCATCATAGACTCACCTCGGCGGAGTCGTCCATCAGCACCGCGTCTTCCGCAAAGATGTCCAGCAAGGTGGCACCCGGAGTCGCTGCTGTTGCGGCAACCTGCGCGGCGTAGTGGATCGCACGCGCGATCTGCGGGAGCAGTGCTGGCTCGTGCGTGCAGCGGCGATCGAGTGCCTGATAGACAGCGGCCAGGCGCTGCGCTCCTTGCTGGCGCTGGACTTCATAGGCCAGCTGCACAGGGTTCTCCCATATCCCCTCGAACTCCCAGAACATATCCGGGTCGAAGGTACCGGGGGCGAGATCGGCATAGGTGTTGCCGGTCTGCCCGCAGACATAGCGAATGACATCCCCCAGACGCCATACCCCCGACACCTCGGGCAGCTCGCACGACCAATCCAGCGCATCACAGAGCATCCCCACCCGCGTCTCGGTAGCGAGGGGCCGCAGGCGGGTGATCGTCTCCGGTATGCGCTGCGGCAGCCGCAGCTGCCAGCTCGTGTGCTGGAGCAGATGGACGATCACCACGGCCAGATAATCACTGCTCGGCGTGCGGTCGAAGATTCTCCAGGCCAAGTCGAGATCGCACCCGTACACCTGCGGCGCGGGGCGGTCTGCCCAGTGCCAGAGATGATTGGCGAGTTCGTCGAGCGCGCCACCGTGATCGACGTAGATGTCGATCACCTCCGCCGGATCGTCATCGATCTGCACGTCGAGCGGGCAATAGTCGAGATCGAGGGCCATCTGCTGCATCTGCTGCGCGAGCAGGATATGCAACACCGCGATCAGGCGGGCGGGCGTGGCCTGCGCAGCGGCGACGTGCGCGGCGAACACTGCCGGTGCCTGCCGTTGCAGCTGGCGTGCAATCCTGAGGCCCGCACGCCACCCATCGATCTCCTCCAACGAGAGCCGTTCGTCATCCGGCACGATGGCGGGTGTCGGAGACGGCCTCACCACACGACGCGCGCGGTGCGCGCGGCGATGGCGGGCATGCAGTCCAGTGCGGTGCATAGCGGTTGTCCTTGCACGAGCGTGTCGGTTTCCAACGCCGTCAGGTGCGCGCTGAGCTGCGCGTCGTCGAGCGCTTCAGCAAAGGTCAGCGTGCCGGCGAACAGCCGGTACAGATTCGGCTGCGTCTCCTGGCCTGGCACGGCGCGGGGCGGAATCGTGCGCAGCAGCGCAATGAGCGCGTCACCCCCTTTCGTTCCGGCCCGTTTCACGAACTCGATGATCTCTTTTCCGCTATCGGCGTCTTTCCCTTTTTGAATCTGCGCGTTCGCCACATCCGCAAACCCCATCGACAGCAACTGCTGCCGAATCGCCTCGTTATCCGTCGCCGCTGGCACCTCGAAGCGCTGCCCCGCAACGACGACGATTTTCTGCTCGTGCATCATGCTCCTCCGCATCGTAGGGTTAATACCATTCCATGTCGCTCAGTTCGACCACGGTGCCTTGCGCTGTCGCCTCGGCAATGATGGCAGCATCCGGGCGCGGGTCAGGGGCAGATAGATAGCTTCGTGCTTCCGCCAGCACGACATCGGCCACCGCGACCGCCGTGCGGATCGCCTCCGCCTCGGTGTCCCGCGTCTCCGTCGAGCGATGCACCACCAGCGTCTCGCTATCGAGACCACTGACACCACGCTGAATCGTGGCGTCGATCACCAGCACGCGCAGCGCCCCGTCGTAATGCGCTTTGGTCTCCGCCACCACCGGATCGTGCTCCCGCTCGACCGCATAGCGCGCGTTCCTACTCAGCATCGTCTCGCGCACCACCGTGCGGTGCGCGAGGCCAACCTCGCGCCGTTCGTGAAAGATGCGTCGCATGCTCATGCGCTGCCTCCCGTGCCGGATGGCCCACGCCCGTCGGCTGGCTCGCCGTAGAAGTAATCGAAATCGGGTGCCGACGGCAACAGGGTTGCCAGAATGCGCTGGATCGTGCCCTCGGTCGACTCGCCGTCGCGCTGAATGGCTTCGACCGTCTCCAGCGCCTCCTCGGTCAGCGTCAGCACCAGCGGTGGTGTAGCGGCGGTTCCAAGTGCGGTCGCGACAGCCGCTTGCATGTGCTGCGCGGTCGTCGCCAGCGCAACTTGCACGGCTGTCTCTGACACGCGCAGTGTGCTGAGCAGATCGAGTGCCTGCACACACGCCGCCAACAGCTGCGGCGCTGCGGCCAGCAAGCGTCCATTGGCAAGGACTTCCGCGTCCTCACGCTCGATGAACGCGCGCCCTGGAGCGTCAGCCCAGTGATCGATCCCAAGCTGCTCGTAACCAACCATGACTGGGAGCGACTCCACCTCGGCTACCGCAAAGCCATCACCGCCAATAATCTTCTCGGCCATCGCGTCGTAGCGCCACGGGGCAAGGGTGTACATCCGCGTTCTCCTGTGCTTCGCTGTTACAACATGAGGGCGTAAAGCGCTTTCGCCCTGGGAGCCGTCACACGGTTTCGTCGATCAAGTGGCGCAACCACGCCACCGGCTCCGGATCGAGGGTGATCGTCCACACAGCATCGGGGTTGCGACGAACAACGATCGCGTCCGTTGCGCTCCATATCGACGTAAAACCGGGAATGGTTGCATGGGGGGTAAAGGTCAGGCCTGCCGCAACCGCATCGGCCATCGAACCGAGCACGTAGCGTGTGGCTACCGGCAGATGCACCGTGGGCATCAGGCGGATGGCGCGTTGGCCGTTTGCCGGCAGCAACCAGCCATCGTCGAGCTGATCCTGCTGGCTCCACGCGGTGTCATAGTCACCCGGCTGATCGCCGACCGGCAAAGCGGTACACCACGTCCAGCGGTAGAGGGTGATCGGTCGCTGCTCCGGCCAGCGCCATTGGGCGGCACGCACGCGGGCGATCTCCTCGTCGAGCGCTGCGGTGGCCTCCCGCTCGGCTTCCTGTTCCGCCACTTGGCGTGCTGCTGCGGCGCGCTCGTTGTCGATGCGCCGCTGCACGCGGGCGATGATCGCGCCGAAATAGGCGATACACGCGGTACGCCGCTCCGTATCGGTCATGCGCTGGTCCAGATACAGGTACTCCACCGCCGCGCCATCGTTCACCCCATACTCGCCAAAGGCGACGACCTGCATCTGCAGGCCCGTGTTGCTCTGACCGAAGCGCACGGTCAGCGATTGGCCGATCCACGGCTGATCCAGCAGGGCCGTCAAGCCCTGTTCGGTAGGATCGTAGATCAGCGCGTCGAGGAGATCGACAATCTCGGTCGGGAGATACGTGTGGATGAGATCCAGCAGCAACGCCTGGCGCTGGCGCTGGCGCTCCGTCTCGGCAACGGCTGCCGCACGCTGCGCGTCGTCCTGCGCTGCTTGCTGCTGGCGCTCGTGGGTGGTAATGGCGGTCTGGAGATCGAAGCGGTGGTTCATGAAGCGGTGATTCGCGGATGGTTGGTTCACGGATGGTCTCCTTGCTGTGTCCATGATGTCGATTGGTGCGCAATGGGTTCCTGCGGCCAAGCTCCGGCCTTACCAGCCGCGCTTGCCCCGCCCACCGACGGCATACGGGCGATCCTTGGTGTCGGGACGACCAAGCTTTTGCAGCTTGACCTTGTGCAGACCGTCATCGCGCATCGCCCAAAGCGTGGGGTACTTCAAGTGCCGAACGATGACGACCTCTGGCCACGCGGGAAACCAGCACTGCTCCTCCAGGGCGGCGACGATCGCCAGCGCATGGGGGTGCTCCGATTGCCGGATACCCTCGATGACATCATTGATGGCGCGGCGATGACGATCCAGTCGCTTTGCCAGCTTCACGATATATTCGTCGGTTGCCGTCGATTGCTTCTTCGCCATTCGTACCTCCCAAAAGGATGCGTCGTTATGCGTCGTACCACGGTTCTGCGCTCGGATGGCCCAGCGCAGCCGCCTGCGCGTCCCACGCAGCGGCATAGGCGTCCATATCGTCGGTCGCGGCCTCGACATCGCACGCGCACATGACCGCTTGCTGGGCCGCCTGCGCGTCCCACGCCCGCGCGAATGCGTCGAGTTCTTGCTTCGCGACCAGCGCGGCTCGCAGCAGCGGCGAACTCAACAGCCGCGCTCCGATCCACAGTGACCCATCAGCGAGCTGCACCAACTCCTCGCCACGCCCGTTCCACCCCAAGACCTGCTGGTGCGCCTGCGTCGACGCGTTCATCGCCTGCACGCCTGCGGCGAAGGTTTTCTGCACGTCCGTTGATGTCGCCATCGCGTCTCTCCGATTACGAGTGATTGAACAAGTGATACAGCGAGTCTCTCTTATAGGTTCACGTTGCCACTGCTATAAAGGCAGTATACTGAGTCATCGTGCCATTGTCAATATGGCATGACGTTTCATTGACAATGACAACATACCATGCTACATTGGGCATTATGCACAGCAAGGAGGCAACGCATGGCAAAGGTCGTGTCATTCCTGCGACGGTTACGAAGGGAATTGGCGGCAAAAGAAGATCGGGATGTGACGATTCTGGAGGTGGCACAGGCTGTTGGTCTGAGTCGCAACCGCTTGACCGCGTTGGAACTCGGCCAGTTTGATCGGATTTCGAATGATGAATTGACATCATTGAGTGCCTACTACAGTCCACGACTCGGTCGCACCATCCTCATTAACAACATGTTCGAGATCGACCCAAATCACCGCTGGGTGAGTGAGTTGCAACTAGCCTAGACCGCTTGCTCACCCGCTTCGACGTGGAACGCTGCGTGTATACCGGCCATCAGCGTTTCAACGGGCTACGGACTGATGACGAACTCCAGTGAAAGTAAGGACTTGACCAAACTGTCCCTTTAACAAGATCAAACTATGCATTTCACACGGTCATCATAGTGCAAATGGATGTCCATGTCAAGTACCCATTTTTGGTATTTGACATGGACATTATGACATGATAGTATGGTCACGCCAGCGTCAAGGAGGTAGAATGTGGCAAGGATCGTATCTCGTGCCCGAGCGCTTCGTCTGGAATACGCTTCAAGGATTGGACGAAATGTTACTGTGGAAGAGGCGGGAACGGCGATGGGGATTCAACGCAAACGCTTAACTGCGCTCGAACTAGGAGGTTTTGAAGAGGTTAGTAATCGTGAATTGATCGCATTCTGCGATTTCTATTCGCGGGTACTAGAGCGGCCAATCAATGTAGGGGATATTTTGGGGTACGACCCAAATAATAAGTGGGCGGTAGGTCTAATAGCTTTGCATTCGTAGCTAGACCTACCGCCCACTTATTTAGTGACGCACCGAGAGCTTGCCGGCATCAGCGCGTCACAAGGCCAGCACACCGCCCTCCTTGCGAAAGCTCAGAACGCGGTCTCGTAACACACTATACATACCTCGTATGTACAGTAGAAGCACCTTACTAACTACAAACTCTATCGAGTGATGAAGCCAGAGAGTCGCGTGCGCTGCAACTGGAACCTAAACCAGCGCACACGCTCTTCTGGATGTGGAGCGCTGCGTGCATACCGGCCATCAGCGCTTCACAAGACACCCGATGCGAGCACCGCAGGACAATGGCATCGAAGGCGAGCCGTTGAATACGGAGTGGTACCCCCAGCGGGATTCGAACCCGCGATCTTCACCTTGAAAGGGTGACGTCCTGGGCCGCTAGACTATGGGGGCCTACCAGTGAGAGATTATAGCAGATCAACGCCCATGGCGCAAATGCGGCGACACAGACGCCGCATTTGCGCCAGCCGCTACTCTTCGTCGTGTTCCTCGTACCAATGCGCCAGCCCGGCCAACGCCATCTGCGCGAGGAAGGGCGAGACCTCGTGGCCCAAGGCGGTGCGAAAGGCATTGTAGTCGATCGCCACCGCCTCACGCCACTGCTTTGCTGCCACAAACTGCGGCAGCAGGCGTCGCAGTTGGCCCGCCAGCGCTCGCCGCGGGTTGGGCAGCGCCACCGCTAACACCGCATCACGTAGATATGCACTAAACTCTAACGAATCCTCTTCCGCTACCACGGGTGGCTCGCCCACCTTTTCTAAAATCTTCGCCACCAATTCGTCGGAGAAGTGCAGCGGTGCGAACTCTGGTTGCCGAAACAGCTCGATGCTAAACGTGTTCGTCGCAATCGGATCGCGGTAGAACTCCAGCGCGATCACACGCTGCGATTTGACCTCGCGCGCTGCATCTAGGATGCGCTTCTGCTCAGTTTCATCCGGCGGTAGCTCCAGCCAGGTGCCCGCACAACGCGTCAGCCGCGCCGTATACCCTGGCTCGCTCGCTCCGGCCTGGCTTGCGTGGTCGCTCATCGTTCGCCCCTTCTGAATTCTGAATCCTAACTTCTCGCCAGTATACCGCATCTCCTAATGCTGACTAATTTGATAAAGAATTTGACTTTGTGTGCTCGCGGTTCTACAATATTGCGTATGTTGCTCCACTGAGACCTCATAATAAGGAGCTTAAGATGTCGAAGATTTACAACAGTATCACCGAATTAGTCGGGAACACGCCGCTCGTGCGCCTGAACAAGGTCAACGATAGCGCTGCGACGGTGGTCGCTAAGTTGGAATTTTTTAATCCGGCCAGCAGTGTGAAAGATCGCATTGGCCTGGCTATGATCGAGGCTGCCGAGCGCGACGGCACGATCACCCCCGGCGAGACAGTGCTTGTTGAGCCGACCAGCGGCAATACCGGTATTGGCCTGGCTTTTGTGGCTGCTGCTAAGGGCTATCGGCTTATTCTGACTATGCCGGAGACGATGAGTGTGGAGCGGCGCAAGCTGTTGCGCGGTTTTGGTGCCGAACTGGAACTGACACCGGGTGCCGAGGGCATGCGGGGTGCTATTCGCCGCGCCGAGGAGATCCTGGCCGATCTGCCGAATGGGTATATGCCGCAACAGTTTAAGAATCCTGCCAATCCCGAAGTTCATCGCCAGACAACCGCCGAGGAGCTTTGGCGCGATACCGCTGGCCAGATCGACGTGTTGGTCGCTGGTATTGGCACCGGCGGCACGCTCACCGGTGTTGGCGAGGTGCTCAAGGCGCGCAAGCCGAATTCCGTGTCGTTGCGGTTGAGCCCGAAGCCTCGCCGGTGCTCTCCGGTGGCAAACCTGGTCCGCACAAGATCCAGGGTATTGGCGCTGGTTTCGTGCCCGATGTGCTCAACACCGGCATTATCGATGAGATCGTTCAGGTCTCCAACGAGGATTCGTTCACAATGGCGCGGCGCCTCGCGCGCGAAGAAGGCCTTATGGTCGGTATCAGCAGCGGCGCGGCTGCAACTGCGGCCTTGCACGTCGCCCGCCGCCCGGAAAACGCTGGCAAGCTGGTGGTCTTCATCGTGCCCTCTAACGGCGAGCGCTACCTCAGCACTGCGCTCTATAGCGAAGAATAATTCAATTAAATCGTGGAGTAAAAGTGCGGTGTGGATGATGTGCGGCAGCTTTGTTGCCGCACATCATCCACACCATGCAACTCGTCTTCACGCCTCACGTTTATCTGTCTGGCAGCGCGCGCCGACGCGTCTCGTAATACTCTGCGTCGACATACTGCGGCACTTTCCCCGGTCTATCGCCAAGGTCGAGCGTACGCGCCATGATCCAGCCAATTGTAAAGGTCGGGATCGGCTGCGTGAAGGGGATCAGCGCCTCGATCGCCGCTTTATTGCGCAAGCCGTACAGCCCCATTCGATCGAGTACCAACCAGCTCACTGGTGCTGCTAGCAGGTCGAGCCCGAAGTCTAACAGATCGAGCAAGACCACCAGTGCTAACGGCACATAACGCAGTGTGGTGAAGAAATCGGCGTTGCGCGGCACACGCAAATTCCGAATGCGGCGCGCGATAAGTGCCAGACCGATGCTCGCGATAATCAGCGCTGCCGCCATAGCGATCAGCAGGATCTGAAGAAACCCCTGCAGTGACTCTACCATCTGTGCTCCTCTTCTGCCCCGTGTGCGTCTTTGGTACAGCGACTTTCATCGCATCGTAATTATGATGCGAACAGTGTCGATTGCCCCACGCGCTGATGCAACCTGTCCTTCGTCTTCGACACCGCTCGTTCTGCAATCGCTCTAGCTTTTGTTTGACGTCGCCTCGCCCTCCTTAGTTGCAGCTTCTGTACCGGGCTGTGTCAGCACCACCCATAGCATATAGCCCAGCACTGGCACGCATATTGCCAGCGAAAATGTTGAAAGTTCCAGCACTGCACCGAAGCGCGGCTGCGCGCTATCGAGCCGGGCGAGCGGCCTGCTGAGCGGCTCCGTCACTGCATACAGTACGGCGATAGCTGGATTCTCGGCTCGCGCCGCCAGCAGCCGCGCCAGCAGTCGCGCCAGCAGCAGGGCCTCAAGTGCGCCCAGAAGGGCAACTGTGATCACGGCGATGCGATGCTGCCAGAACAAGCTTTGGAACTTTTTGCCGGTTTGCAACGTATTATTCATTATCGTATCAGTAAGCTATGACTTTAGACCTATAGCGGCACAATGGTCGTTTTGGTATAGTGTAGCAGCTATCCAGCATCCTTCCCAATGTTCCTATCCGCACCGCCGTTTCGACTACCGAGACCGCTCACTGTGCGCGCTCGCTGATCCGTTGGACGACGCGCGCGTCAGTCGTCAATGCAAGTTCTGCAATCGGAAATAGATCAGGGGGTAGCGCCGTGTTCGAAGCTTCTTCTCAGCCCATCGATAGCGGTTTACGTGAGCAAGCTCACCGCCAGGTTATGCGTCGTGTAGGCTCACGCACGCTCTGGGCACTCGTTGGGCTTGAGCTGCTTGTTTTGTTCGGGGCACTGATCTGGACATTGGGCATCGTCGATTTGCCACATACGCCCTTCGCAGCCAGCGGTAATGTGCAGCCTGTCAAAGAGGCGATTATTGCCCGCCTGAGTGGCATCGTCGACGACCCGCTTGTTGAGGTTCGCTCCGGCGTGACGGCGCGCGAGAGTAGTTTGCGTGGGTTCCGTAGCAATGGTGAAACCTACTTTTATTATCTCGAAGGCGCGCAGAACTTCGATCCTTTGAGCAGTGGTCGTGTGAAGGCGAGCGATGTCGAGATTTTGCTGCGTGAAGAAAGTGGTCCGCAACCGCTTGTTATTTATCGCATTCGTTAGCTCAACGCCGACGAATAAACCGGGCGACGAACTTATTCGTCGCCCGGTTTGCTTTTTCTCGTGAACCACTCCAGCTCTTTGCGCTCGGCCGCGCGTATCGCGCGCCGCCGCGCCGCACGCCGCGCAAGGGGTACCACTTTCTGCATCACGTCGACCATTGCCTGCTCAAGCGCTGGTATCGTAGCGATCTGGTCCTCGATCACGGCGTAGTCGAAGCCGCGCTGATGAAGGTGGCCTGCAATACGCTCCGCTACCTGCTGGTCGCCAGTACTCAGATAGCTCAGCAGCAAATATTCCAGTGGCAGTACTGCAATGGTCTGGCCATCGATCGTAAACCGGCTGCGGTGGCGCCAGGCAGCAGCCAGATCGAGCGCACCGCTGCTGCCATCAAAGCGTAGTTGCGGATCAGGCGCGATGCGTATCGCCGCCTCGGCAGGTAGAAGCGCCTGAAGCTGACCGCCATCCTCGCCACTGCACACCAAGGTCAGTTCCTTGGGTAGCGAAATACCCTCCACGCCCAGCGCAAGCAAAGCCGCATCGCCAGCTAGCAGCCAGCGCGGCCCGCCCGCAGTTTGTAGCGCCAGATCGTGCAGCCATATGGCTAATTCATCGGTAAGCATAGTATTTTCAACCGTAAGACTGTTGCATACTGCAAGCCCTGGCGCGCTTGCCGCATATCTTCGTATGGAGGTCACGCCGTCAGCAAGAGCGGCCCGTCATCGGTGATCGCCACCGTATGCTCAAACTGTGCTGAACGTTTGCCATCGGCGGTGCGCACCGTCCAGCCGTCGCGCATTAGTTTTGTCGCCGCCGTTCCGACATTGATCATCGGCTCGACTGTGAAGACCATATTCGTAAGCAGCTTCTGGCCGGTGCCCGGTTCGCCATAATGCAGCACGGTTGGCTCTTCATGGAGATTGCGCCCCAAGCCGTGCCCGGTATATTCGCGAACCACCGCGAACTTATGCGCTTCGGCGTGACGCTGGATTGCCGCACCGATGTCGCCAAGCCGATTGCCGACGCGTGCCTGTGCGATACCTAACTCCATACATTCTTTCGCCACCGTTAGCAGGCGCTGTGTTTCATCGCTTATGTCGCCAACCGGGAATGTGTAGCAGGCGTCGCCGATCCAGCCATTCAGACGCAGGCCGATGTCGACCCCGATCACGTCGCCTTGCCGCACCTTCTCTTTAGTGCTCGGGATACCATGACAGATCACATCGTTGATCGAGGCGCAGATCGTGCCGGGAAAGGGTGGCGTTTTGCCCAAACTGCGGCGGCCAGGTGGCACATAACCTTTGTAGACCGGCTCGGCCCCGTGGCTACGGATGAATTCCTCTGCGATCGCTCGAGTTCACCGTGATCGAGGAGATTGACGCGGACTTAGTCCGGATGAGGCGTGCGCTATCCCGGTTCGGTCAGCAGTTGCGCACAGCGGGTGCCGATGCCGTTGGTCTGGTTTATTTCGCGGGCCATGGCGTCCAGGTCGGTGGCG
>JAAUTF010000633.1 GCA_012031775.1 Candidatus Altimarinota bacterium
AACCAGCGTTGTGGTTCACTGGCGGCAATGGTCTCGGCTCGGCGAATCGCGCCGTTCATTCCCTCACTTCCAGGGGTCAAGATCAGGGTGGCACCCAGCGCGGCGAGCACGCGGCGGCGCTCGCTGCGCCCGAGCGGCATACCTGGCACGGGGTTCCAGGGGATGAGATTGACATGCAGCAGATGCAGCGGGAGCGCATCAGCATCCCCCGCCCCGCGTAGCAGATCAGCCAGTTGCAGCGCGTGCTGCGGCTCATCGTTGCGCCCTTGCAGCAGCACATACTCGAATGAAACCCGCCGTCGTGTACGCTCCATATAATATCGTGTGGCGTCAAAAAGCGCTGCCAACGGGTAACGCTGGTTCACTGGCATCAGCTCAGTACGCAGTGCGTCGTTTGGCGCGTGGAGCGAGATCGCGAGGTTAATCGGCAGCGGCGCATCGGCCAGTTGGCGGATACCCTTCGCCAGGCCGACTGTCGAGACCGTCATCGCGCGCGCTCCCATGCCAAAGCCTGTTGGGTCGTGCAGTCGCTCCACGGCGCTCCACCAGCGCTCATAGTTGGCGAAGGGCTCGCCCATGCCCATAAAGACTACATTGCTGACACGCTGGTAGCTGCGTCTGCCCGTCGTCTCTTGTGCCGCCTCCGGGTGCTCGATCAGGCCCGCGTTGTTCGCCGCCCCAACTGCGCCCATCGAGCGTAGCTCGCGGCTGGCCCAGAGCACCTGCTCCACGATCTCACCCGCGCTCAGGTTGCGCAACAGGCCGAGCTTGCCGGTAGCACAGAATACACAGCCCATTGCGCAGCCCGCCTGGGTTGAAACACAGACGGTCGCGCGATCAGCGTAAACCATTAACACACTTTCAACGACTGAGCCGTCGGAGAGAGTAAAGAGCGCTTTACGTGTTAAACCATTATCTGCCTTCTGCACCTGGAGCAAGCGCAGGCGATGTAGTGTCGTCTCCGTGGTCAGGCGCTCGCGCAACGCAAGCGGCAGATCGCTCATCGCCGCCGGGCTCTCGGCAAGGTTGGTATAGATCTGGCGATAGATCTGACGCGCCCGAAAGGCCGGTTGGCCCCAATCGTGCAGTAGCGCCTCAAGCTCTTCTGTACTTTTGTCTAGCAGATGTGTAGCAGTATCCATGCTATAAAAAGGTTCGTTGTGGCATGCCACAACGAACAGTTGATGCAATAATAAGCCGCTCTATTATACCACGCTCCACTGCGGGAACTTCGCGCTGTCGCGCTGCGTCATAAGAGCATGCTTGTTGTTCGTCGGCGGCCTACGGCGCAGATGAGCAGCACTTTCGCATATATACATACAAGGAGCACGCCCATGCGTACCTACCAACTCATTCTCGCTGCTATTGTCGCCATTCTGCTCAGTGCTTGTGGGCAGACGTCCGGCCTCAAATCGCCGCAGTCGCGCCCGCTGCAAATAGATGATGTCGGTGTTGAGATCGCCGAGTCCTACCCCGTGCAGGTTTTCGCCATCATCAAAGCCACCCTGCCCGATGGCTGTTCGAGCAAAGGTGTGATTACCCAGAGCCGTGAAGGCAATACGATCACTATCGCCGCCCAGATGAACCACAGCGGCGACGATGTCTGTACCATGATCGTCAGTTTTGTCGATGAGCGCATCGCGCTCGAAGGGGATTTTCCGCCCGGAGAGTACCTGCTAAAGGTGAACGACGTGGAAACAAAATTCACCATCTAAAACCGTAGCGCGCAGCATACTGCATCTATATTCTGCCGCATAGCTCATCAGAACGACCTGGGCGGCAATCTACAAGCTGCAATCGCGTTATCCCAGCAGCGGGCGAAACTTATACCCGTACACCAACAATCCGTCTGCGCCGCTGTCCATTAGTTGGCGCGTCACCATCTCCACCGGCTGGCCGATCGCCAGTTCCTCCTCGGCGCAGTCGGTGAGTTGCGCCGAGACCAGCGGGCCTTCCGCCAGTTTCACCAGTGCTACCGGGTAGGGTGTCAGGTGCTCGAAGCCGCTTGGTGCCTGGCGCAGCACGCTGAAACTGTAGATCTCCCCGCACCCGCTCAGCGCATACGACTCCCATTCGTCGCCCTGCTCGCCGAGCGCAGGTGGCTGGGGCGGGAAACGCACCGTGCCATCGACACGATGGCGCTGCCCTTCAAGGCGGTAGCGTGTGGCGCGCTGGCGCCAGTGTTTTGCGATATCCATCTTGGTCTCTCCCATTCGCTCGTAGACCGCTTCTACAAGGGATGGGGGTACGCATCTTTGGCCGCTTGGCCGCTCAAAACGCGTATCCCATCCCCCTCTTGCAAAGACTTTTCTTAGTTCGCGGCAGCGCCGACGCCAAACAGCAGCAATACACAGAGACAGCCAAACAGCAGCAGCGGGATCAGCAGCGGGATCAGTAGCACCAAAATCGCCTTGTTACCTGGTAGGTTCATCCCGGCCTGTAGCGCCATATACGTTAGTATGATGCTATAGACCCACAGTGCCAGGCCGAGCAACGCCCCAAGAAGGGGGATGAAATTGAGCACGACGCCGATAAGCGTCAGCGGCACATTAAACAGCGCGAAATCGTAGGCTAGCTCGCCGAAGCTCCCCGTCCCGCCAAACGCACGCCCCAGCAGCCAATAAATGCCAAGGCCGATCAAAAAGCCGATGAGCGTCGTCAGCAGCGAGCTGAAGAGTGCGCCGATGACGTTTGGTTGCCCGGACAGGCTGAGCAGCCCAAACTGCTCGAAGTTACGCAGCACTTCCTCCGCCACCTCGCGCTGCTCCGGCGGTAACGTCGCCAGCTGGCTGTTGATCTGGCTCTGGATAGTTGCCGCCTGGAACGGTGCCAGGGCGGCTGAAATAAGACCGACAATTACCGCTGCGATGGAGACATAGATCAGCGCCCAGCCAAGGTTGTTCTTCTCGTGCTCCTCGAACGTGGACACCGACGGGCGGGTGAGTACCGCAATGCTGCCATTGAGCATTTCCTGGAACATCGACTTCGCTCCTTTCGACACAAGTGCGCGTTCGCCTCTGCATTGTAGCGGTACAGCGCCATGTCGTAAAGGATTGTTTTAAGTTGGGTCGACGGCACGGTCGCTCATTCAGCGATCAAAAGATGTGTCACGGCGGTTGCGCCGATGCCGCCCAGGCATTGTGCAAAGGCGATGCGCGCATCGGCGACCTGGGCTTTGCCCGCTTCGCCGCGTAGCTGGCGCGCCAGTTCAACGATCTGATACACGCCGCTGGCCCCAGCGACATCGCCGCGCGCCTTATAACCACCGCCGGTGGCCAGCGGTGTCGCACCCGTTGGGGTAATTGCACCGTCGGCCGCGTGGCGTGGAGCTGTGCCGCGCTCATAGAAGCCGCTCGCTTCGAGCACCAGTGTTGCTACGATGCCGTGTGGATCGCTCACATCGAGCACCTGCACATCTGCGTGACGCAGACCAGACTGGGCAAAGGCAGCCTGCGCACTCCGTGTGCTCGCCGCCAGTTGCAAAGGGTCGCGCCGTTGGTGCAGCGCCAGTGTGTCGACCGCCAAGCTGCTTGCGGCGATGCGAATGCGCGGTCCGGCAATCTGCTTTGCATACGCTTCTGAGGCGACGACGAGCGCCGCCGCGCCATCTGCCACCGTGGAACAGTCGAGCAGATTAAGCGGCGAGGCGACCTGCGGTGCCTTGCGATATTTGTCGGCGTTGATCGCAAAACGGTAGAGCGCTTGCTTATTCTGGCTACCGTTGGCGTGCGCGTTTACCGGGAAGGGCGCAAAAGCTTCGGCTGCGTAAGCGAACTCGTGCATATAACGCCGCATCAATAGCGCCCACTGCGACGTTTTGCGTGAGCCCCTGGTTGGCCTCGTGGTCACTGTC
>JAAUTF010000634.1 GCA_012031775.1 Candidatus Altimarinota bacterium
CCCCTTTTCTCAAACCTGGTCTAAGGCAACGATGCCGTCAGCAGTTTCAATAATCGGGGTGCCGATCGACCTAGGTGCCGGGCGGCGCGGCGTCGACATGGGGCCGAGCGCAATCCGCTACGCTGGTTTGCGCCAGCGGCTCGAAGACCTTGGGCTACGTGTGAGCGATATCGGCAATGTGCCTGTGCCGCTGGCCGAACTCTGCGCGCCGCCAGAGCCGGGGGCAAAGCTGCGTTATCTGGAGCCGATCGCTACTGTTTGTGCCGCGCTGGCCGATCGTGTTGCGCTCAGTGTGGAGACCGGTAGTGTGCCGTTGATACTCGGCGGCGACCATAGCCTGGCGATCGGCTCGGTGAGCGGCAGCGCGCGTGGACGCGAACTCGGCTTGATCTGGATCGATGCCCACGCCGATTTCAACACGGCCGAAACCACACCGAGCGGCAATGTTCACGGCATGCCTGTCGCTGCGCTCAGCGGCCACGGCCACCCATTGCTGACGGCGCTTGGCAGCCGCACACCGACCGTTCAAGCAGCGCATATTGTGCTTGTCGGCATTCGCGATATCGATCCCGCCGAGCGCGCAGCACTACGCCGCTCCGACATCACCGTTTTTACTATGCACGACGTCGATCGGCGCGGCATGGCTACCGTGGTCGAAGAGGCCATACGCACTGCCGATAGCGCTCGCGACGGCTTCCACCTGAGCTTCGACATGGACGCCGTCGACCCACAAGAGGCACCTGGCGTCGGCACGCCGGTGCTCGGCGGCATTTCGTACCGCGAGGCGCACCTGGCGCTCGAGATGATCGCCGCCAGCGGGCGTATGCGTAGCATGGATATGGTCGAGGTTAACCCCATCCTCGACGAGCGCAACCGCACCGCTGCCCACGCCGTCGCCCTCGCCGCCTCCGCACTTGGCCAGCGCATCCTCTGAATTCAAGTCAATAGTTGCGGTTTGTCGTGGTGTGTTGGCGGCTACGCTGCCAACACACCACGACAAACCACAACCTCATCATACGAATTTGGGATCAGAACGTATTGATCAGCATGCCACCGTCGGTGACAAGCTCAGAGCCGACGACAAACGAAGAGTCGTCGGAGGCGAGAAAGACCGCCGCCTGGGCAACTTCCTGTGGCTTGCCGAAACGACCGACGGGCATACGGCCGCCCACTGCCTGCGCGAACTCTTGTACGGCCTCGACTGGCATGCCTAACTTACTAAACAGCGGCGTGTCGATCGGGCCGATGTTAAGCGTATTTACGCGAATGCCCTGCCCGATCAGCTCTGCTGAGAGCGTGCGCGCGAGCGAATGCACCGCCGCTTTGCTGGCCGAATAGACCGATGCAGTGTGAAGAACAAACCCTTGAAGTTCGTGTCCATCACCTCATCGAACTGCGCCTCGCTGACTTCGGCCAGCGGGCCGAGCCGCGCGATGCCCGCGTTGAGGAAGCGACGTGAACGCGTTGCCGCTTTCCTGTACCGCAGCTGCCAATGTCTCGGCGTTGCGCCCCGTGATGATCACCTGCGCCCCTTCGGCCTGAAAGGCCTGCGCCGTCGCCAGACCGATACCGCTATTGCCGCCCGTCACCAATGCGATTTTGCCGTTTAATTTACCCACGGTCGATTCTCCTTGTGTTTAATTTTTGAGCGATTGCTCAAAAATAACCCTAAAAAAGGGAGACGTTAATCGAGCGCGCGCAGTGTCGCCGCAACGATTGCAAGCAGCACCTCACGATCGTGTTGAACCTTAACGGTGATGCGCAGGCCAAAGAGCGCATTCACCAGGAACTCGGCCAGCTCAGTCGCGGAGCGAAGCGAAGCGATCTCGCCGACTTGCTGGCCTTGGACGATCGCAGTGTGAAATAAGGTGGCCATCTGCGTACGGCTCGCCAACACTCGTGCTTTGACATCAAGATCGTGATCGGCGAGCTCGGCGGCAGAATTCACCATCAGGCAACCCTTGCGGTCAGTATCAGCCAGATCGTAATCCACGACGAAGACGAAGAAACGTTCGATCGCCACACGCCCGGTGCCCCAACGGCGGAAGTTATCGCAAGCAGCAGTGTACTCTCGGTTCTGGTAGCATTGCAGGGCTTCCAAAAATAAACTGTGCTTATCGCCGAAAGCATTGTAAAGACTGCCCGGGTTCAAACCCATAGCACTACCTAACTCCTGTACTGACGTTGCTTCGTATCCGCGTCGCCAGAAAAGCTCCATCGCTTGTTGTACTGCTCGATCGCGGTCGAACTCACGCGGCCTGCCCATCACTTCTACCTCCTGCTTATACTATGCCACTTTTTGAGCGATCAGTCAAGAACAATGTGGCGTACCAAAATACACCACAAACGGTCGTCGACCGCACAATTGTATGGAAAGATTTGTGTTTCGAGGGCCGCCGTCTCTTCACGACGGCACCGTCCTTGCTTCACAGCGAAGCAGGAAATGTCGAAAGGAGACAGCTATGCAAGAGACGATCGTGCCGGTGAACAATCAGCCGCCGGTACAGCGCAACAGCCACAGCAAGAATCCTCATACCAACATCAGCGATATCGAGCGCGTCGGATCGATCGTCGGCGGTGGCGCGCTGGCGATCACTGGCCTGAGCCGCCTGCCCAACGGTTTGCTACCAGCGCTCATCGGTGGCTACCTGCTATATCGCGGCATCGGCGGTAATTGCCCCATCTACAATTCGCTCGGCATCGACACCTCGAACAGCGCAAATAGCGCGGCGGTGCATATCGAGCGCTCAGTGACGATCAATCGTGAACCGGCTGAACTGTATCGCTTCTGGCGCGATTTTAATAATTTGCCGCAGATTATGAAACACCTGGAAGCAGTAACAGTTCATGACCAGCGCCGTTCGCATTGGGTTGCCAAAGCACCGCTCGATATGCAAGTCGAGTGGGACGCCGAGATCGTGCGCGAGCTGCCCAACCGGCTTATCGCATGGCGTTCCAGCGCAGACGCACAGGTACCGAATGGCGGCTCTGTTCATTTTACGCCAGCCCCCGGCGGTCGCGGCACCGAGTTACGGGTTGTGCTGGTTTACTGGCCACCAGCGGGCAAAATTGGCCGTGCTATCGCGATGATGCTCGGCGAAGAGCCGACCGTACAGATGGAAGACGATCTGCGCCGCTTCAAGATGATGATGGAAGCTGGCGAAGTAGCGACGGGCGAGCGTTTGCTGGAAAAGGAGAACGATCGATGAAAGCATTACGCTGGTATGGCGCGGAGGACGTGCGCGTCGAACAGGTGCCGACCCGGAATCCTACATCCGCGCGATGCGATCGTTAAGGTGACGAGTACGGCGATCTGCGGCTCCGACTTGCATATGTACGATGGGTACATCCCGACGATGGAGAAGGGCGACATCCTCGGCCACGAATTTATGGGCGAGATCGTGGAACTTGGCGGCGACGTGACGAATCTTAAGCGCGGCGACCGTGTCATCGTGCCGTTCACCATTTCCTGTGGCAGTTGCTTTTTCTGCCAGACGCAGCTCTGGTCGCTCTGCGATAACTCGAACCCAAATGCGGGTATGGCCGAAAAGGCCTATGGTTATTCGGCGGCAGGCTTATTTGGCTACTCACATCTCTTCGGCGGTTATGCTGGTGGGCAAGCGGAGTATGTGCGTGTGCCGTTCGCTGATGTTGGGCCGCTCAAGGTGCCGGAGCAATTGAGTGACGAGCAGGTGCTTTTTCTAACCGATATCCTGCCCACGGGTTATCAGGCAGCTGAATTCTGTGAGATCAAAGCAGGCGACACAGTTGCAGTCTGGGGGTGTGGACCGGTCGGCCAGTTCGCGATCAAAAGCGCGTATCGTGCTGGGGGCCGAGCGGCGTGATCGCGA
>JAAUTF010000033.1 GCA_012031775.1 Candidatus Altimarinota bacterium
GGCGCGCACGCGAGCGGCGAAATCCTCGCCTTCACCGACGACGACTGCGCACCCCATCCCGGTTGGCTGCGGGCGCTCGCGACCGCTTTTGCGCGCCAGCCCACCGCCCTCGTCGGCGGGCAGATCGTTAATGTTTTGCATACCGACCACTGCGCCAACGCGAGTCAGCTGCTGGTGAGCTATTTGTACAGCTACTACAATGCCGAGCCCGACCGCGCGAGCTTCTTCACCTCGAATAACATTGCCGTGCCAGCGCGCCATTTTCGCGCCATCGGCGGCTTCGACATAAGCTACCCGCGAGCGGCGGCGGAAGACCGCGAATTCTGTGACCGCTGGCGGCTCCACGGTTTCCCCATGGTCTACGCCGCCGATGCTGTAGTGCGCCACGCCCACGCAATGCAGCTACGCGCCTTCTGGCGGCAGCACTTTAATTATGGCCGCGGGGCCTACCAATTCCATCGCGGGCGGGCGCGTCGGCGACAAAGCCAGATCAAGGTCGAACCTACATCGTTTTATATCGACCTGCTGCGTTACCCCTTTAGCCAAACACCCGGCGCGCGCGCGCTGCCGCTGGCCACATTGCTCGCTGTGTCACAGGCTGCTAACGTGCTCGGTTTCTTCTGGGAGCGGCACAGACATCGGCACGCGCGCTTCCTGGCGCCCAACACGCTGGAGAAATGTATGGAGTTCTCCCCTAGCTGGACTGCGCGGCTCCCGCAGAAGGTCGGGCAGCGCGTTATAACGACCCTTACAGCGTCGTGGCTGGCCTGGTCGCTGATCGGCGTCGGTGTGCTGGTCAGGCTGCTGCAGTACCTTTCCAACCGCGCCCTGTGGATGGACGAAGCGCTGCTGGCGCTCAATATTGTCGAGCGCGATTTCGTCGATCTGCTGCGCCCCTTGGATAATATGCAGGCCGTGCCGCTCGGCTTTTTGATGATCGAGCGCCTGATGGTGACCTGGTTCGGCGAGAGCGAGTACGCGCTGCGCCTCTTTCCTTTTCTGGCCAGTATCGCCGCGCTGCTGCTGTTTTATGCTGTTGCGCGTGCCATCCTCAGCCCTGCCGCCGTGCCGCTGGCGCTCGGGCTGTATGTGGTGCTTGAACCGCTGATCTATTACTCGTCGGAGGCCAAACAGTACGCGAGCGATGTCACCGCCGCGCTGCTGGTGCTGGTGCTTGCGATCGCTGTGGTGCGTGCGCCGAGCCTATGGCGCATCGCGGCGCTCGGCCTGGCCGGAGCTGTGTTGCCCTGGCTTTCGCACCCGGTGGTATTCATCTTGGGTGGGGTCGGCATCAGCCTTGCGCTGTGGCTCCTGGTGCAGCGCAAATGGTTACCGCTGGCTATGCTCGTGGTGATCGGCCTGATCTGGCTGTTGAGTTTTGCCGGCAGCTACCGTGTGTCGTTGCTGCTGCTCGGCGATTACACGGCCATGCAGGCGAGCTGGAGCGACAACTATCTGCCGGACGATGAAGGGTTGATCAGCGGCGAGCGCGTGCGCTGGATTATTAACACCTTCTTTTCGGCCTTTGAGCTTGCGGCCGGCTTTACGAAAAACATGCGCGGCTTGGCCGCGTTCTGCTTCCTTATCGGCATCGTCGCCTTTGCCGCCCGCGAACGTATAACACTGGCGCTGCTACTAACGCCCTTGCTGCTCACCATACTCGCCGCAGCACTGCAACTCTACCCACTGCACGGGCGACTACTGCTGTTCTGCGTGCCGATCTTGCTGCTGTTGATTGCAAAAGGCATCTACTCGATTGGCGAGCAAATCGGCCGAACCTCGCTGGTGCCGCTGATTCTACTGGCCCTGCTGGTGTTCGAACCGGTATTGCAGATACCCTATCATCTGGCGCAGCCACGTGAGCGCGAGGAGTTGCGCGCAGCGCTCGATTACGCTCGCCCCCGTATGCTGGCAGACGACACCGTGTATGTGTACTACTCAGCGCAGCACGCATATGCATACTATACCCGCGACGAGCCACTGCCAAGCGAGCACATCACGATCGGTCGCGAAGCGCGTGAGGATTGGCTGGCTTATCTAAACGACTTTGCGGCCCTGCGCGGAGAAGATCGCGTCTGGATCATTTTTGCTCACAACCATACCGGAAGCGGCGTTAACGAGCAGCGTTTCTTTGAATATGCGCTCGGGCGGCTCGGCACACGTCAAGACCAGTTTAAAACCACCGAGGCCGCAGTCTATCTCTACGATCTAAGTGCGCCGCCGGGCGAACCCTTGCCAGCAGTGTTGCCGGAGCTTATCCGCGAGCAACCATGATCAACCTGCAAACTTTAACCCAACGTGTACATCACGCGTTTTGGCTGCCGCGAGCACAACATACGATCGAACACATTCTTCATCGTCGTGAAGCACCACAGCCTTACGACGATGAGACGATCTTTTGGCGTTTGCAGCGCAGCTACCCGCCGCGATTGCGTTACCGCTACGATACAGCCAGCCGCTGGCAGCGCGCGGTTGAACGAGCACAGCTATTGACGCGTCATCTTCCTGCCCCTGGCCGGGTGCTTGAGGTTGGCTGTGGCGATGGCCTTACCGGCTACGCTTTACATTGCTGCGGCTACGACTGCACACTGGCCGATGTCGACGACTGGCGCGACGAGCGGGCGCGATCGCTACAGTTTCTGCGCGCTGATGTGTGCGTAGGCCTCGACCTCGCCGCTGAACAGTTCGATCTGATTTATTCGTACAATACCTTGGAGCACGTGGCCAACCCGGCAGCAGCGTTCGCCGAGCTACTACGGCTATGTCGGCCCGGCGGCTTCATTGCATTAAAATGGGGGCCGCTCTACGCCAGTGCCTGGGGCTTGCACGCCTACAAAACGATGCCTATTCCCTACGCGCAATTCTTATTCTCAGCGCCTTTTATCGAGCATAAGCTGCGGCTGCTCGGCATCGACGATCTGGGCACGGTGCGCGATGCCTTGCAGCCACTCAATCGCTGGCGCGCTGCGCAGTTTCGCGCGCTCTGGCAGCGCTCCGATCTTACGGTTCTTGCCTACGATGCCACGCACGAGTACGATCATCTGAGCTTGGTGACGCGCTTCCCCGCCGCTTTTACTGGCCAGACCCTGACTTTTGAAGATCTGACCGTAAAAAACCTACGGCTCCTGCTGCAAAAAACGGGGGCGCACGATGCACGGAGCTAGGGCCGAAACCAGCTTTGTGCTGTGTACCGAATGGCGGGCGGCATGAGCGAACGTAACGCAGCCGTAGGCCATCCGCCGGAGCCCGCAGCCGCACTGCCCCAGCAGGCGCTAAGCGGTGGTACGATCCGCATCGCAGCACGTGGCGTGCAGTTACTACTGGGCATCGGCACCGGTATGCTGCTGGCGCGCTTGCTCACACCCGCCGAGTTCGGGCTCTTCGCGATGGTCGGCTCGCTGACTGCCTTCGTCGGCAGTTTCCGCGATTGGGGTCTGCCGGCTGCGGTATCGCATCAGCACAAGCTCGACGACGGCCAGATGGATGCGCTCTTTTGGATCAACCTGCGCCTGAATCTACTGGTGGCGCTCTTTATGGCACTTATGGCCCCGCTGTTGGCCTGGTTCTACGGCGAGGCGCGGCTGACGGCAATCACCCTGGTAATGACGCTAGGTATGTTTGCGATCGGCCTATCAGTGCAGCACGAGTCGCTGCTGACACGCCAGATGCGTTGGGGGCTTTTGACTTTAATTGAAACCAGCGCGCTCTTCGTTAGCAGCGCGCTCGCGCTCGGGCTTGCACTGGCCGGTATGAGCTACTGGGCACTGGTAGGCCAATTTATGGCCAATTTGCTCTTAAAAAGTAGTATCCTCTGGCTAGCTAGCCCCTGGCGCCCGCGCCGACGTAGCGACACAACGCCGGGCATGAGCGTCGGCAGCATCCTCGCCTACAGCCGCAATGTTACCGTGTTTCGGGTGCTCACACATATCGGGCGCAACCTCGATCGCGTTGTGGTCGGTTTTAGCGGCGGGCCAGCGGCGATGGGCTTGTATGACCGCTCGTACCAGTGGTCGACCTTTCCGGTAACAAATATTTACGGCCCGCTGTTAGGGGTAGCTGTCGCCAGCCTGAGCCGGGTGCAGCACGACGCTGTACGCTACCGCGACCTCGCGCGGCGTGCGCTGCTGCCGATTTTCGCCACCTGTCTGCCCGCACTGGCCTTTATGGCCGTGGAGGCAGCGAACGTTGTAGCCCTGTTGCTCGGCGCGCAGTGGCTGGCCGCTGTTCCGCTGTTTCGTGTGCTCTGTATTGCCGCCTTTGTCGGCTGCACGAGCACTGTCACCAAAGCGCTCTATCTCTCGGCAGGCAGCACTGCGCGCCAGCTGCGCTGGGGTTTGATCGCCGCACCGCTCACGATCGCCGCCGTTCTCGTCGGCAGTATCTGGGGTGTTTATGGCGTTGCATTGGGCTATAGCGCAGCAACGATCGGTCTGGCTTACCCCAGCGTACGCTACTGTCTGTACGGCTCGCACCTGCGCCCGTGTACTTCTGGGGGGTTTTCTGGCGGCCCGCTGCCGCAGCGCTGCTCGCCGCTACGGCACTATGCGGCCTTGGCTACAGTATGCCGAGCGAGCTACCGCTGTTGCTTGAACTGTTGGTCGCTGCTGCGCTGTTCACGACCGTCTACGCACTTAGCCTTGTATGGCTGCCCGGCGATCGTGCGCTCTTGCACGAACTCCTGCAAGATGCACTTGTTGGCCCAGGGTTGAAGCTCCGGCGCAGCCTGGCCAGAAGCAAATAAGCCGATGAGTACCCAACAGCTGCCCTCGCTCGCACTGGCGATGTGTGTGCGCGACGAGGAGTCATTTCTCGCCGCCAACCTGGCCTATCACCACGCGCTTGGCGTATCGCGCGCCTACATTTTTCTCGACCGTTGCAGCGACTCCTCGCCGCAGATCGCGCGCTCCTTCCCCTGGGTAGATGCGATCCCCTGCGATCGTGACCCTGCTGAGCGCTACATGTCCTCGTACCAGCTACGCTGCTTGCAGAAGGCGCTGGAACTGGCCCGCGCCGATGGTATCGAGTGGCTGCTGCATCTCGACGCCGATGAGTTCGCGCGCGGCGATGGCGACAGGCCAGGTCAGCACAAAAAAAGAGCGCATCAGGCCGATCTGCGCGTAATGCTCGCGGCTGTCAAACCAACGACTGCACAGGTTATTCTGCGCCCGCAAGAAGCCATCCCCACACCGCTTGCCCCCGACGATCCCTTTTGGAAATTACACTTTTTTCAGAAACGCGGTGTTTTCAAGCGCAAACTGCTCGACCCAAGCAGCAATATATTGCGGTTGCTCGACATGCCGCTAGGCCACGACAAAGGCAAAAGCATTGTGCGTACAGCAGCACAGGTGCGCCCAGAAAGCGCTCACCGCTGGCAATTGGCCATTGACGCTAGAAGCGTGAAACCACCGGCGCTAGCGAGCGAAATGCGGGGGTTACACTACCATTTTGCTGTCGTCGATGCGCGGCAGTGGTACGAGAAGCACCGCAAGTTCAGCGAATACCCCGATCAGTGGGAGAAAGGCCGCCCAGTGCGCTTCCCCAAACAAGCATGGAAAGAGGCTAGCGTTACCATGAGCCCCGCCGAGGCACACGCCTATTTCTCGCGCTGGGTCGTCGTGCGCCGCTACCGGTTACTCTGGTCACTCTTACGTGGGCAGATTGTACACGACACCTTCGTGGAACGTATGCTAGCGCAGCTGAAGAGTGGGTAAGATGCATATCTCTTATTTCTACGATCTGCCCTTACCCTCGCCTTTTGCTGCACCGATTCAAATTTTGCAGACCTGTCATGCACTCTGTCGCCAGGGTTTATCGGTGACGGTATATGTCAACCGTCTGCGCGCCAGCCCTGAAGCCTGTCTGGCATACTACGGCCTTTCTCCGCTGCCAGGGCTACAGATTGTGCCCTGGTTCGGCGGCCTCTGGCAGAAAATAGCGCGCGGCCGGGCGCTGCGCGCAGTTCTGGCAGCAGAACAAGAACAACATATCGTGATGTCGCGCGGCGAGACCGGCATTGCGCTCTTTGCGCGTTTACGCGGCCATATCAAGCGCCCCCAGCAGCGCTATGTGTACGAGGCGCACCGCCTCTGTTTCAGCGAGGCAACTCGCTTGCGCTGGCGCGTTCGGCACCACGAGCAGTACGCAGTAGAGTCAGCCGATGGACTCGTCTGCCTGACCGAGGGTGTGACTGCGGCGCTGCGACGTGAGTTTAATGTTCATGCCCCGCTACTAGTGTTGCCGAGCGCCAGCGCCGTCCCCGCACAGGCTCCAGCCGATGACACAGCGCGCGACATAGACATCATCTATGCTGGGAAGCTCGACCGACGCAAAGGCGTCTATGATCTGCTGCATGCCTTGGCACTGCTGCCCGGCCGTCGGCTCTGGCTGGTGGGTGGAACGGTCGCACAGGTGTCCACGCTCAAGCAGCACGCCGAGCAGATCGGTGTGGCCGAGCGTGTAATCTTTACTGGCTATCTCGCACCGGATGCGCTGCCCAGCCTGTACCGGCGCGCACGCGTTGGCACCTGCCCGTTACCGGTGGGCGAGAGTGCGATCGCCGAGCAGTTCACAAGCCCACTGAAAGTGGTCGAAATGATGGCATACGGCGTGCCAATCGTAGGAAGCGATCTGCCCACATTACAGGCTATTCTGTGCCATGAGCAGACCGCGCTGCTCACGCCGCCAAGCGATGCACCAGCACTCGCAGCCGCCATCGCGCGCCTGCTCGACGACCGATTCCTAGCACAGCGTCTTGCGCAAGCTGCCTATCAGCACAGCCATAATTTCTCCTGGGAACGGCGCGCGCAACGGCTTAGAGCCTTTCTCTGCGACCTGTAACTCATGGTGATGGGCCGTTTTGGCAGCAAAGCTGCTAAAACAGCCCACCACCAAATATTGGCGTAAAAAGTGGCAACGGCTGCCTTGCGGCAGCCGTCGAAGAGGTGTAAGGAGAGCGATAGGGAGGTTAGTTAGGTGTGCCCCGAGCATTCTGCCTGTCTATCGCACCAGTTCAGCGGGACAGTTGCAGTATAGGATTTTGTGAAGGACATCACATCAGTCTAAAGTCTGATTCGTTGCGGCGCGATCGGGCCTATGGTACAATGCCTCTGGCTTTATGATTTACGCTCAGATGTTTTAGTGTTGCTGATGAGCATTATGCTGCTTGAACTGCAGATCAGCGATTTTGCAATTATCGATCGGCTTCGCCTCCAGCTCGAAGCCGGTTTTAATGTCCTCACCGGGGAAACAGGGGCCGGCAAGTCGATTATCATCGATGCGCTCGGCACTCTGCGCGGCGAGAAGACCGACCCGACTTTTGTGCGCGCGGGCTGTTCGCGGGCGCGTGTCGAGGGCGTCTTTAGCCTGAGCGACCGACCGGATCTTGTGGGCGTGTTACAGGAGTATGGCCTCTACGAAGAAGGCGATGAGCAGATCATCCTGACACGCGAGATCAGCGGCGAGAGCGGGCGCAGCGTAGCGCGCATCAATGGGCGCCCGGTGAACACTGCGGCACTGCGCGAGGTCGGCGGGCGGCTAGTCGATATTCATGGCCAGCACGAGGGCCTATCGCTTTTTAACACACGTACCCATCTCGACATGCTCGATCGTTTTGGCGAGCTGCTCCCGCTGCGCGAGCAGGTCAGCGCGATCGTGACGGAACTGCGCCAGGTGCGGGAAGAACTTGCCGAGATGCGACGCAACGAAGCACGTCGCCAGGATCGAATCGAGGAGTTGCGCTTTCTGGTCGAAGATGTGACAGCAGCCAAGCTTCAGCCCAGTGAAGAAGAAGAGCTGCTGCGCGAGCGCACCATGGTTCAGAACGCTGCCCGCATCATCGGTTTGGTCAATGAGTCCTATGGCTTGCTCTACCAGGGCGACGAAGAAGGCCGCCGCAGCGCGCGCCCGATTGTCGAGACTATGGCAAAGGTACTCACAAATCTTGAAGAGCTGGAGCGCTATGACAGCGGCATCGGCGCGATGACGATGAGCGCGCGCGAGCTGCACTACCAGTTGGAAGATCTGGCGACAGCACTGCGTGGATACCGTAGCACGCTCGACGGCGACCCAGCACGGCTCGACGAGATCGAAGACCGGTTAACGGTGCTGCGCGACTTGCAGCGCAAGTACGGTGCGTCGGTAGCGGAGATTATGGCGCGCGCTGTGGGAGCGAGCGCCGAGATCGAGAAACTGCTTAACAGCGCCGAGTTTATGGCCACCCTCGAACAGCGTGAGCATGTCTTGCTCACCCAGCTTGGCCAGCACGCGGGCGAGGTATCGGAGCGACGGCGCAAGGTAGGCGAACAGCTCGCGCAGTTAATCGAGCGCGCGATGGGCGACCTCGCCATGCGCAATGTGCGCTTCGCCGTGCAGATTGCACAGCAGGAAGATGCCCAGGGTGCGCCGATCGGCGCGCGCCGTGTGGCCTTTGATCGCACCGGTGTCGACCAGATCGAATTTATGATCTCGCCTAACCCCGGCGAGCCGCTCAAGCCGCTAGCACGGGTGGCCTCAGGCGGTGAAAGCGCCCGCCTGCTGCTGGCGCTAAAATCCATCCTCTCGCGCGTCGACGAGGTGCCAACCCTCGTGTTCGACGAGATCGACGTGGGCGTGGGTGGGCGCGCTGGCCAGGTTGTCGGCCAGAAACTCTGGGGTATCAGCGATACCCATCAGGTGTTGTGTATCACGCATTTGCCCCAAGTGGCCGCATTTGCCGATGCGCACTTTCATATCAGCAAAGAGTTCAGCGCCGACCGCACACGCACCAATGTGCGACCGCTCGACGAGGGCGAACGCGTTGATGAACTAGCGTCTATGCTCGATGGCACGCCGAGCGAGCACAGTCGCGCCAACGCACGCGAAATCGTCGAACGCGCCAACAGCTTTAAGCGCGAAAAAAAGCGGTGTACCTGCACTGATATTTTCAGAACCGTCGTATCAAAATGGCCCGTAGAGACGCAGCCTGCTGCGTCCCTACGGGCGATGTTGTGTGATGCCACGCCGGGACGCACTACGGGCGTACCTTGCGTGGATCAGATGTAGCCTGCTGCGTCCCTACTGTAACCTGTAACCTGTAATCTACAACCTAAATTATGCAACAACAATCGACTGTGAGCCTGTGGTGTGAGCGCATCATCGAGGGCTGTTGGCTGCTCGCGCTCACCCTTGTTCCAATCTATTTCAACCTTTTTCTCTGCCCGCCACTTCGAGCCAGATAAGGCCACGACGCTGCGCTCGCTGGTGCTGGTGATGCTGGCCGCAGGTGCGGTACGCCTGCTCGATGGCCTCAATCAGCGCGACAAAGTACCACCGCCAAGCAGCGATGAACGCAACTTTGTGCAGCGCTTTATCGCCTTTCCCCTGGCGCTGCCAACCTTGATCTATGCGCTGGTGTTTCTTTTCACGACGTTTACCTCGGTTGTGCCATTGACAAGCTTTTGGGGCAGCTACCAACGTCTGCAGGGCACGTACACTAACCTGTCTTATGTTGGCATGTTTTTGATGATCGTGGCGACACTACGCAGCCGTGAGCAGCTCGATCGTATCGTGACGATCACACTGCTGACGGGCACGGCGGTGGCGAGTTATGGCGTATTGCAGCATTTTCAGCTCGACCCGCTGCCCTGGCGCGGCGATGTGATTACACGCGTGCCTCGACGCTGGGGAATTCGATCTTCGTCGCGGCTTATATGATTATGGTAGTGCCGTTTGCGCTCTACCGGCTCACTCAGGCTATCGGCGAGTCGCAGGTGGCTCCGGCAAGCGATGATGCGCGCCGTGACTGGCTGTGGGCGCTGGCCCATGTGCTCTTAATCGGTGGCACCCTTGCGCTGCTACTCGCGATCGTCAAGTTCGGTGCGGCAGTGCGCAGCGTGGATTTTCGCTACTGGTGGGCCTTCCCTGGCACAGTAGCGATGATCACTGCCCTCTGGACAACGTTGACCACACGCGGTGACAGCCATGCGGGCCACACGCCGTTTTGGCCCGCCGTGCTGAGTATGGGCTATCTGCTCTTTTTCGCCCTTTTCTTTGCTGTCTCGGCAGCGTCGGGCCAGCAGCAGATCGATGTCACGAATACCAATGCTACCGACTGGTGGTTGTGGGGGTTGATCGGGGTGGTAATGACGAGTGGCTTTTACGCGCTTGCGTATCGCCTGCCGCGCCGCAGTAGCTTGAGTCGGCTGGCTTGGAATATCCAGGCGTTTGGTGCCGGTATATTGTTTGTGCTGTTGCTCGTCGCCGTCTTCTTCACCCAAAAGCCGCGGCCCGTGGATCGGCCTTTGGGGTTGGGCTCTTCGTCTTCTTCACGCTGCTGATGCTCCAGCTAATTCGCTACGCACGCGAACAAGCTATGCCCGCGTTGGCCAAACGCGTACGCATCGCGCTCGGGGCCTGGATCGCCCTCTCACTAGCGGTCGGTGGCTTTTTGATCGCTTTTAATGTCTCTGATGCGCCCTTCTTTCAGCAATTGCGTCAGGTGCCCTATGTTGGGCGTATGGGCCGCTTGCTCGAAGTCGATAGCGGCACCGGTCTCGTGCGCCGCCTGATCTGGGCTGGCGACGAGCACGCGGGTGGGGCAATCGCATTGATCGCCGCCGACCCGGTGCGCACCGTGATCGGCTGGGGGCCAGAGAGCATGTTTGTGGCCTTCAACCCTTTCTATCCGCCCTCGCTTGCCAATATCGAGGCGCGCGGTGCTTCGCCCGATCGCTCACACCAAGCACTGCTCGATGAGCTTGTCACACGGGGCGTGCTCGGTCTGGCAAGCTACTTCTTCTTGCTCGGCAGCTTTGTTGCGCTGGCATGGCGCCTCTTGCGCCACAGTAGCGATTGGCGCTGGCAGATCTTTTTTATCGCTACGTTGAGCGCGGTCAGCTGCCATTTTGTCGAGGGTCTCACCGGCATTCCGATCGTTGCGACGCTGATGATGTTTTGGACACTGCTGGCACTGACGGTAACCGGCGGTGGCTTGGCTGGCCACTACTCACTCAGCCTGGCGCGTGTGCCCGACCCGGCTGTAGAGGCAGCGCCAGAAGCGACTCTGGGCAAAGCAAAAGGCGGCAAGCGCGGGGCTCCGGTGCGCGGACGCCCAGCGACCGGGACACGGCGTGGCAGTACGGCAACAAACCCGGCGGCGCTCGGTATTTATAGCCTGGTCGCGCTGTTGACACTCGGCGCAGTCTGGTGGTTCAATTTGAGCCCGGTCTATGCCGACATGCGTTTTCAGGAGGGGCAATCGTATGCTGAACGCACCGATGCAGGGCTGACGGCACAGGTACGCGGCATCGAGAACTACCTGATAACGATCCGCAGCAACCCACGCGAAGACTTCTATTTCCTTAACCTGGGCCGCATTCTGATGAGTACGGCTAGCGCAGTGCGCGCGCAGAACGGCAATCTTGGTGAGCCATTCCCTACGGCCAGAGTTGAAGAACTTTTGCGTATGAACGATACGCAGCAGATCGCTAATTTCGTCTCCACTAGTTCGCCACTCAAACTGATGAGCTATGCTGAAGCAGTGCTAACGCGCGCTTACGAATTGAACCCGCGCAATAAAGATCACTATGCAAACCTTGGCCGTATCAACAACTTCTGGTACAGCTGGACAAATGATCCTGGGCGGCTACAAACGTCGATTAGCTGGTACGAGCGAGTTCAAGAGATAGCGCCGCAAGATGTGACACTGCTCAATGAATATGCGGGCCAGGTCGCGCAGATGGGCGCGTACCTGGAGCAAAGCGGTGATAACGCACAGGCCAACGAATATTATGAGCGTGCGCTATCGCTGCTACAACGCTCAAAGGAGCTTGACCAGCGCTACCTCGACACCGATGCGCGCCTCGGCGATGTGTATCGCGCGCAGGGCAAGCTCGCCGAGTCGGCAGATGTCTATGCTGATTTGATCGGACGCGCACCGCTGCAGCTGACAAATTCGATCGAGCGCATCGCAGCAGATTATGAGGCACAGCCGGAGCTGATCCGCCAGCTGCGCGACGCCTATGCCGAGCGTGCCGCCTTTGGCGACAACGAACTTGCCACCAAACCCGCTGATCAAGTGGCTGCGGCATACAGTGGCGGCAATACAGCGTTGATGCACGCTATTGCCGGGCTACTCTCGGTGCGCGCTGGCGATCTTGATGAAGCGGTGACGGCCTATGAGCGCGCAGCAGTGCTGGCCCCGCAGAGTTTCGAGTACCGGCGCAACTTCACGATCGTGCTCAGCGATACGCAGCAGTACGAACGCGCGCTCAGCGAGGCCCAGGCAACGCTTGGCATCATTCAGGGCCAGCAGGGCCGCGAGAGCGACAGCGGCCAGATCCAGGCGCTGATCGCGTTCTTGCAGCAGCGCGCGGCGGGCGGGAGCTAGGGCCGAGAACCAAGAGCACAAAGCGTAGGGTTGTTCTACTCTATATCATTACTGCATGTCTCGTACACTTCCAAACGACATGCTCGGCCATCGCAGCCATAGCGATAGCGTCCCACTACGGCAGGAGCAATCTGCAATTGCACTAGTACAGCGCGGCGGAAGGTCGTTTCCGATCGTATGCGGGCTTGGGCTGCCACAATCAGGCGTTCACCGACGGCGGAACGTACGTTGAAGTGTACGAGTGGCTTGCGCCACCCCCAATTCGCACAAGTACGATCGGGCGTGATGGAGGATCACCGCGTATGTTATGTCGCTAACAGCAGAGCATACCATCAAGCAAGCGGTCATCTTGTCGAACAATTCATTAGTGGGTTCAATCTTCTGCATCCTGAATTCTGCCATAATGAGGTTCCATGATCGAGATCGCACTTATCCTGCTGATCGCGCTGACGTTTTCGATCGCGGCGACACCGCTAGCGCGCTGGGCCGCGCTGCGCACCGGTGTGGTGTCGATCCCGCGCTCGCGCGATGTGCATGTGGCACCGGTGCCGCTGCTGGGTGGGGCGGCGATCTATCTGGCTTTTGTGGTCGCATTGCTGCTATTTGGCGACCGCACCTATGTGCGTGAACTGGTCGGTATTCTGGTTGGCGCGACGCTGATCTCGCTCTTCGGCCTGATCGATGACCGCTGGCACCTCTCGGCAGGGCTCAAGATGCTTGGGCAGGCGCTGGCAGCCGTCATCCTCATCCTCGGCGGCACACAGGTGCAGCTATTCGAGCAGCAGTGGTTGAATTGGGCTATCACCATTGTCTGGGTGGTCGGCATCACCAACGCGCTAAACTTCCTCGACAACATGGATGGCCTCTCGGGCGGGATTGCGACGATCGCATCGGCCTTTTTTTTTGCTGCTGGCGGCGATGAACGAGCCGCGCCAGGTTCTCGTCGGTACCATGGCCGCTGCGCTGATCGGGGCTTGCATCGGCTTTCTGCGCTACAACCTCAACCCGGCGACGATCTTTATGGGCGACACCGGCAGCCTTTTTATTGGCTTTATCCTGGCGGCACTGGCGATCAAGATGCGCTTCCTCTCGAATGTGCCGCTGGTGACATGGATGGTACCGCTCTGTGTGCTCGCCGTGCCGCTCTTCGATACCGCACTTGTGGTTGTCGCCCGGCTGCGGCGTGGTGTGAATCCCTTCACCACCGCCGGCAAAGATCACCTCTCGCACCGCTTACATGCGCTGGGCCTTACCAAACGCGAGGCCGTGCTGACCTGCTACCTGCTCGCCGGAGCCTTCGGCATGGTTGGCGTTTATCTCACTCAGGCAACGCTGATCGAGGCCTATGTCGTAGCCGGGGCTGTGGGTGTCGCAGGCATCGTGGGCATTGTATGGCTCGAGTATGTGTGCCCGAGCGGCATGGTGCGGAGGAGGAGTCAGCAGTCAGCAATCAGCAGTCAGTAGCACTTGCTACGAAGGCATCTGAATATGTTACCAAGCCGGGCATTTTTGAACCGCCGAGGGGCAGAGTTTCTTTTTGCCGCAAATTCCACAAAGCTGGGCACGTTTCATTGAGTTGACCGCATAAGTACTGTCATTAATGGTGCCATCCTCGTGACTGTGATCAACTTCCTGCAAACCTGGGGTCCAGCTGCGCCCGCTCTGGTCTGTGCCTGGATTGGCCTTGCCTTTATTACGGCATATCCTTCGTAAGCGTCAGCTCTATCAGCGTCGGCAGGCCAGCACCCCGCTCCTCTTCGGAATTATCCTCTTTTCCTCGCTTTACGCTGGCTTACCCTCCCATACGATAGTTTCTCTCTCTTTAGGTGGCTGTCGTATATCCTATATCTCGCTTTGCCACTGATTTTTGTCTGGGGTCTTGGCCCGCCGGGATCGGCAAATGCGGTGAAGGGGCTACGCTGATCCATTCGATGTCTTGTTCTTTCGCGCGCCGCCACTTGAAACCGCTCACGCTGCTCTGGCACCAAAGCAACATGCGAACACGCCCGCAGCCCGCTGGCTTGTCGGTGCTGTTTTGTTATTGCTTGGGACAATGAGCTTGCTTGGAATCGGCTTGCAACCGTGTCGCTGGCTTGATCGCTGGTTTAGTTACAGCGGCTGTGTGTATTCGATCGCGATCGAACGCGCGTCGATCAGGAGCCTGACCTTTGCGCCGGATGGGGCGACGATCGCCGTTGGCGGCTCAGACGGCCTTCTACAGATCTATGCCGCCGACGATGGAAGTTTACTGACTTCATTACATCAGCACAACGCCTGGGTGACAAGTGTGGCTTTCTCGCCAGATGGTAGCCTACTGGCGAGCGCGGATTGGGACGGCGAAGTACGAATTTGGCGCAGTAGCGATTGGAAATTACTCACCAGTTGGCGTGTACAGGTGACGCACGGCAGCGGGACGATGCGGCTAGCTTTTGCCCCAGATGGCCGAACTCTAGCAAGCGCGACGCGCGGGCAGATGGTACAGCTCTGGGAGCCAACAAGTGGTCGCTTGCTACAGGAACTACACGCAACGGAAGCGCTGCTTGCGTTTTCGCCAGATGGATCGCTGCTTGCGGTTGGGCAGCCGGAAAGCGTGATTACGCTGTACCGCCAAAGCGATTGGCAAGCGATTGCGCTGATGCGTAGCCATCGCTACAACATCACCGACCTCGCCTTTTCGCAGGATGGACAGCGGTTGTACAGCAGTTCCCAAGGTGATGGAGCGCTTCACGCCTGGCGGCTGGCGGATGGGGCCTTGATCACGAATGCAGCGGCACCAGCGGGCAGCACTATCGCGCTGTCACTGGATGGGCGCTGGTTAGCAAGTGGAGGCGCATTTTTTGAGATGCAGGGTCTAAATGGTGCGCTCGCGCTGACCGAATTGAACACTGACCTGCGCACACGTTCCTGGTTAGCCGACGACGCACCGGTCGAGAGCGTGGCCTTCTCGCCAGATAGCAGCCTGCTGGCGAGCGGCTCGTGGAACACGCTCCGGCTCTGGCGCGTGCGTTGATAATTGTGGCATGTAGCGGCGAGCCGCCACGTGCCACATAACCTTGTTCACAAGCCCATATAAATTATCTCCATTGACAATCTATAAATTTGGCGCTATAGTCCTTATAGATCATCAACACTGATAATCTATGAGGAGCAAGAATATGACCACTGTGTCTACAGCGAGCGCCACGCACGGAACGCGCCTGACCGCACTAGATGTGTTACGAGGCATCGCTATTCTCGGCACGCTCGGCACAAATATCTGGGTCTTCTCAGCCGCTGGAACGCCGCTCTTCACCGCGCTGACGCAAACGCAGGTTGGCATCCAAAGCATTTTCGAGGTCTTTAGCAACGGGAAGTTTCTCTCGCTGCTGGCCATGCTGTTTGGAGTGGGAATCGCTATTCAGTTCGATGCAGCGCAGCGTCGCGCGCAGGCCTGGCCGCGATCGTATCTATGGCGCGCAACACTGCTATTTTTAGAGGGTTTGTTGCATTTTACCCTGCTCTTCGAGGGCGATATTTTGATGGGCTATGCCATTACGGCGGTGATTGTGGCTCTGTTGCTGCGCCACGGCGAGCGAGCGATCTACTGGGGGCTGGGCATTGCAGCGACGCTCCATCTTACGCTGAGCATCAGTCTGGCCGCTCTTGTGGGCAGCGCCGAGACGTGGGGCAAGCGGCAGCGGCAGCCACGGGCCTCGACACCTACGCAACGCTGTTGATCAGCGGTGGTTATGTCGAGCAAGTGGCATTTCGGCTGAACAATATGCTGATATTTCGTGCCGAACCGATCCTCGCGCTGCCCTACACGGTCACACTATTTTTGCTCGGCGTGGTGCTTTATCGCAAGGGCGTCTTCGCGCTTGGCCCAACAACAGATGGTGTCCAGCGCGCTATGATGCGCTGGGGGCTCGGCCTCGGGCTGCCGCTTAACGCGCTCGCGCTATTGCCGGTGGTGGCACCCGGCCTGCTCGGTAACGGCGGCGAGGTGCTGCTGTTCCTGCAGCTGCGCTACGGTTTCTCGGCAATCCTGGCGCTCGGCTACATGGGCCTGATTCTCCAATTGCTACGACGTTGGCCAGAGGGGCGCACGTGGGCACCGCTGAGCGCGGTTGGACGCACCGCGCTGAGCACCTATGTCAGCCAGAGCCTGATTCTTTCGCTGATCTTCTACGGCTGGGGCCTTGGTTTGGGTAGCCAACTCAGTGATATACAGATAGCATTTGTCTTTATCGGCATTGCAGCAGCGCAACTGCTGATCGCCCAACTCTGGCTGAAGCACTGGGGCACCGGCCCGATGGAATGGCTGCGCAAACGACTTGAAGGTATGGGGCAAACGCGCAGGCCAGTTGCGCCTAAGGATAAAGTTACCGGTTAAGGCACCTACAGCAGGAGGCAGGAGGCAGAACTGTGTTCATAGGTTTTACAGACTGGATTGTGTGATCGCACAGTAGGGGCGCAGCATGCTGCGCCCCTACTGTGGCCACTCCATCAATTTACCGCTCGACCCAAGCTTCGTAGAGGTCGTCGCGGTTCTTAAGGCCGGGGCGTGGCAACGCGTGGTTGACGATATAGGTTGCACCGGTGTGGCGGTTTTCCCACATGGCCTGATGTGCTGCGGCCAGTTCGCCCCATTCGATCAGCACGGGCTCGGTGATCGCTAACAATCCGGCGCTGATCGCGTCGTTGAGGCAAAGGATCTCGTAGGCGTTGGAGAGGTGTGTGCCGAAGATGTTGGCTGTGGGCATGTAAATGCGGCGTTGGCGCATCCAGATCTGCGGCGCGAAGAACGAGTAGCGCTGCCCGCCCAATTCTTCAAAGTAGACGATGCGCCCGACGAAGGGCTTGATCAGCATCGCACTCGCCGCAAGTGCGTCGTGGCCAGCGCGCTCGACGATCAGATCGGGATAGCCGCGCGGGTTGTCGGCGCTGCGTAAATATGCGCCTACCGCGCTGCCGATCGGTTTGAAGGTGAGATCGTTATAGCGGCGCACCGCGTCTTTGAGCGCCTGCGCGTCGCAGCGGGCATCCGGCAGCGGCGGCATGGTCGCCGGCCAGTCAAAATCCTCACCGTAGCGGCGCTGCAGTTCCTCGATGCTGACCACGCCCTTAAGCGCGCTGCCAAAGCCCAGGCTCAGCACGAATTCGCGCTGGGCATCGCTATATGCCACCACCACGATGCGCGCCCCGAGCGCGCGCGCCGCCTCGATCGCCTCCAAGCCGGCCTGGTCGACGAGCTGTGAGCTACGAAGCGCAGTTCTGGCATCTCCGGCTGCGTACTCTTCGTGTTCTTCGTGGCTATCGACCGTGCCGTAATAGATGAGCACC
>JAAUTF010000635.1 GCA_012031775.1 Candidatus Altimarinota bacterium
TTGCGGGTGAGGCCCTGCATAATCGCGCCTGAAACACCCAAGGCCAGCCCGACGAGCGCGGCCACCAGCATGCGCGGCAGGCGCAGCGTGTTCACGATAAACGAATAATCTTCATTACCGGTGGGCAAACCAAGCACGGTGCGCACCACATCCAGCGGCGGCACCGGGTACTCGCCTACGCCGATGTTGATCACCATCGCGGCCAGGGTTGCCAGCAGGGTCAACGCGAGAATAAGCGGCACGCGGCGGTCGATGCGTACCGAGAGCCACGAGGTGCGTACGGTGAGCCAGGGCGACGGTGCGCGGTCGTGCGCTGCGGTGTTTTGATGTTGCAACGGTTGCGCGGATGAGCTTTCAGCCATGGGCTTCTCCTAGCGTTGATACGACGTACGCAGTCGGTGGTTTTTCGCCTGCGACAGCGCGGTACAAACGATCTTCTATCGTAGTGTGGCAACAAAGCTGTCACACTACGATTGGAAAACGGCATTCCACCCTGCCGGAGGCTCGCAACGAGATACGCGGACAGTCCGCACGGGCGACCGCGTGCCGCGTGTCATTGGGCGTTCGTGCATATGCGCATTTCAATGCGCTACGGCTTCACCCTGCAAACGCGCCTTATATTGCTCGGCGATGTCCTTCAGCAGCAGCGCGTCGCGCTCTGCAGTCGGGCGCTTGGGGCAGGTAGTACAGCAGTCGCCGTTGGCATCCGCAGTCTTGTACCAGTAGCAACAGGTTGCGCGATCGTATTGCACATGCAGCTGCTCGCGGTAGGTCAGCGTAAAGAGCCCGATCTGCGTGGTATACAGCGGCGAGTTCGGCACGCGCACCAGGCCCGCGAGTTCGACATCCAGCTGCGCCAGGCTTAGCGCCGGTTGCTGTTCTTGCAGTAGCCAGGCCATAGTCCCGGCGAGGCCATCGGCCACAAAGAGCCACAGTGCGCGCTCCTTGCAGCCGAGTTCGGCGCAGAGTAGTGCCACGGCGGGGCGAAGTGAGCGACGATCGTATCGCGCAGGGCGTTGCGCAGGCGACCCGGTCGGGCACGATCGTCGCGTCGGGGTGGCAGCGTCGGGGTCGTCGGGCAGCGTGTAGAAGCGCGTGCTGGTGAGCGCAAGCGCATCGATTTCGTCTGCGTGCTCAGCACCATGCTTATGGTGCAACCAGACATCGTCGGGCTGCACTTCGGGCACGCGCCGGTCGGCGAGATAGCAGGCCACGGCGGCGTGGATCAATGGCCACTGGTAGCCTTGCAGCAGCGACCCGGCGACCACGATCGGCGTGGTTGTGCGCAGTCGCTCGTGGGCCTTGGCGATCTGTGCGGCGAGCGCGGCGCTGCTTGCTGTGTACAGCGCCGCTGGGCGATACCAATCAGCCTCTGTGGGCTCGCCGTACTGAGTTGAAAGATACGTATTCGTTGCGGTCACACGCGCCAGCGTGGCTGCCAGCGGGTGGACTCTTGTTGTGTGTGCTATCACAGCCTCCTCCTGCGGAGCTTACCCACCGACGACGGGCTGCACAGCCCCATCGTGCTCGTCTTCGATCAAGCCATACTGGCGATTGTAGAGGCGGCGGTACAAGCCGCCCTGCGCCATCACCTCGGCGTGGCTGCCGCGCTCCACCACGCGCCCGCCCTCGATCACCGCGATCAAATCGGCGTGGCGCACCGTGGAAAGGCGGTGGGCGATCACCACACAGGTGCGCCCGCGCATCAGCCGCTGCAAGGCCTCCTGGATGATATGCTCGGTCTCGGTATCGACGGCGGCGGTCGCTTCGTCGAGCAGCAGGATCGGCGCGTCTTTCAGCACCGCCCGCGCGATCGAGATGCGCTGTTTCTGCCCGCCGGAGAGCCGCACGCCACGCTCGCCGATCGCCGTGTCGTACCCTTCCGGCAAGCCGACGTAAAGTCGTGGGCGTTGGCGATGCGCGCTGCCGTCTCGACTTCAGCATCGCTCGCTGCGGGCTTGCCGAAGCGGATGTTCTCGCGCACGTTGCCATTAAACAGAAATACGTCTTGCAGCACCATACTGAGATTGCGCCGGAGCGCGGCGAGCCCAAGCTGGCGCGCATCGATGCCGTCGATCAGCACCTGGCCGCGCTGCGGGTCGTAGAAGCGCGCCAGTAAACTGACGATCGTGCTTTTGCCTGCACCCGTCGGCCCGACGAGCGCCAACGTTTGCCCGGCAGCCACAGAGAGCGACACATCGTGTAGCACGGGCTGGTCGGGACGGTAGGCAAAGTCGACATGGGCCAGGTGCAGTTCACCCGCGAGGCGTGTTGGGGTAATCGCGTCGGGAGCCTCGGCGACCTCGGGCTCCAGGCGCAGCACTTCGTCGATGCGCTTGATGCTCGCGATACCCTGCTGCCAGGCCTCGTTCACATCGGTCAACAGCCAGATCGGCTGGTAGAAATTGACGAGGTAGAAGAGAAAGGCCACCACATCCTCGATCGGTAACTCGCCGCGCAGCACGCGCTGGCCGCCGAACCAGACCACGAGCACAGTGCTGAGCGCCATGGCCCCTTCAACCAGCGGCTCCATCAGGCGCCGAGCTTGCGCGCATGGATCTGTTGCCGCGCGTAGCGGTGCGACATACCGTGAATGCGTGCATATTCCTGCCGTTCGCGGCCGAAGACCTGGATCTCCTTCATCCCCGAGACATTATCCTGCACCACCGCGCTCAGCTCGCCAGCCTGTTTGCCCTCGGCCTCGAAGGCGGGTGTGACGCGCCGGGCGAGCAGCAGGGTGCCAACCACAGCAAAGGGCAACGGCAGCACCGCCAGCACCATCAGCCCAGGGTCGAGCGTGGTGAAGATGACGATCGTCCCCAGTGTGAGCAAACAGCTCGTCACAAAGCCATAGACAACATCAGCCACCAGCGGCTCGATGTTGTCGGTATCTTTCATCACCCGGCTCACCAGTTCCCCGCTCTGGCGGTTGGCATAGAAGGCGGGCGAAAAACGTTGGAGCTGGTGGTACAACGTGGTGCGCAGATCGTGGCAGACGTGCCAGGCCACCCGGTGTGATAGATGGGTGACAAAAATTGGGCTCCGCTACGCAGCGCATAGGCTGCGAGCAGCAGCAGGGCGATGACGGCGATGCCCTCGGAGGCCCGCGTAACATCCGGTGCGGTGCGCACCGTGCCAACGAGCGAGCGAATCAACCAGGGGCCAAGCAAACCAGCACCTGTCGCCAGCAGAATACACCCCAACACCAGCAGCAGCTGCCCGCGATATGGTTTCAGAAAGGGCCACAGAATGCGCACGATCGACCTCTCTCACACAATGCTCCAATGTGCGCTCGCCTAGCGCTTCACCCGCCAGCGCACCAGATAGACAAAAAACGGCCCACCGATCAGCGCGGTCATAATGCCTACCGGCAGCTCGGTGGGGCGCACCACTAGCCGCGCCAGCACATCGGCGAACACCAGGAAGGTGGCACCGAGCAAGGCTGCATACGGCAAAATCCAGCGGTAGTCGACGCCGACCAGGAAGCGCACCGCGTGCGGGATGACCAGCCCGATAAAGCCAATCGGCCCGGCGACGGCGACGGCACCACCGGCCAGCAGCACGGTGGCCACGCCGGTGAGGCCCTTGACCCAGCCGGTGCGCTGGCCGAGCCCCTTGGCGATGTCGTCGCCGAGTGAAATCGTCGTGATCTGCCGCCCCAGCGCCAGGGCGAGCACCAGGCCGATCAGCAAGTAGGGTGCGGCCTGCAAGAGCAGGTTGAGGTCACGCCCAGCTACCGAGCCAGCCAGCCAGAAGCGCACTTCTTCCAACGTACGCTGGTTGAAGATCAAGATACCGGTGGTAAACGATGCGAGCAGCGCCGTGAGTGCGGCCCCGGCGAGTCGC
>JAAUTF010000636.1 GCA_012031775.1 Candidatus Altimarinota bacterium
GGGTGGCCGAGTGGGCTGGGCGCTTTGCGGCAGGCCTGGCCGGCGCGAGCGTCGATCCCTGGCTTGGCGTCGCTGCCATCGTCGCGGGCACGATCGTGCAGCAGATCGAAGGTAACCTGTTGGTGCCGCGCATTATGGATCGCGCGGTCGGCATCGGCCCGGTCGTGACACTGCTAGCGATTGCTGGGGCGGCTGGGGTCTTTGGATTTGGCGGCGCGCTGCTCGCCGTTCCGCTCGCGGCCGTTCTACAGGTGCTCTTTACCACCTGGATCGAACACCGCGATAGCGTACAGGGGCTGAGTGACATAGCCGGGCGCAGTGCCTCCGACCGACTACGCTATCTGGTGCAAGATCTGTCTCAGGATCTGCGGCGCTTTGTGCGTAACCACGATGGCGAGGCCGATCCGGCGATTGAGCACGCAGCCGAACTCGAAGCCCTCATCGGCGAGCTAGATGCAATTGTGCAGCGACAGTCTAGCCCAGAACTAAGAAACTAAAGAACCAAGGGACGACGCTTTGTTTTGCTTACACTCCTTAGAGCGGCGGGCAGAACCGTTGCGTCGGCCTTTGTTCCGCTGGCTGCGACCGGCGCAGGCAACCCTTCCCTGGCGCAACCGACCTGCTCTTCGTTGTAGTACGCTGAAGCGTCGGCCCGCTTCCGGCGGACGCCTGAGGGTGGCGAGCTAATGAACCCTAGTTCCCTGGTTCCCTGGTCATTCGTCCCTTCGTTCCTCGGTTCATACCATGAAACATATTGCGCTTACAAGTCTTATCATACTGCTCGTGATTATTGGCGTCTTTGTGCTGTTTCAAATGCGTGAGGCGTTGATTCTGTTAGCGGCGGGCTTCGCGCTCTCAGCGGCACTCACCCCGGCCGTCGACCGTCAGGTGGCGCGCGGCATGTCGCGTACCCAGGCGATCGGGCTGGTATTCGGCTCAACGCTATTGGCGATCGTCGGCGGCGTGATCGTGTTCGGCACGCTTGCGGCGGGCGAGTTCGCGCTGGCGCTGGATGAGCTGCCGACCTGGTATGAGCAGACACGGCGCGCACTTGTCGATGGCGGCGGTTTTGGGTCGCGCACTGCCGCGATGCTGCCGCCGCTTTTTCAGGCCGTCGACGAGTTTGCAACTGCCGATCTGGCCGTGCTTGGTGCCTTAGCGCTCGATGTTGCCTTACGCACGATTACCCTCACGGCATTGGCGCTGGCCGTGGTGGTCTTTGGCTTTTACTGGCTGCTCGACCAGCAGCGCTTCGAGCGGCTCTGGCTATCGCTTTTACCACCTGCCACCCGTATCACCGCGCGCGCGCTCTACGACCAGGTAATCGCTGAAGTCGGCGTCTCGATGCGTAGCGGCGTGCTTGTAGTAGCCTTTACGCTCTTCAGTTTATTAGCCTTGCTCGCCATCAGCGGTGTGCCGGGTGCAACGCTGCTGGCGATCTTTGGTGGGATCGCGATGGTTGTGCCGCTGCTCGGGCCGCTCCTGGGCCTGACACCGATCGCCGTCGTCGCCTTCGCCCAGAGCCCAACTACCGGTGTGCTGGTGACAACGTTTGCGGCGGTGCTGATTGCCGTGGCAAAATTGGTTGTGACGCCGCGCGTGCAGCGCGATGGCGCGCGTGTAAACCCGGTGCTGGTCGTCTTACTGATTATGGTACTGGCGGAACTAGCCGGTCTGCTCTGGATCATCTTTGCGCCGCCGCTCGCCGCCGCACTACAGGCCGCCACCCGTGTGCTCACGGCCGATCGGGCGGCGCTGAACGCGCCAAGCGACAAAGTAGCCCAACTCGAAGATGCGCTGCTCGCCCTGGAGGCACGGAGCAAAGAGGCCGCACCTAGCCCGCAGTTCGCCGATATGCTCAAGCGCGCCCGCAGCCTCGTCGACGAAGCCGAAGAGCAGTTGATCAGCCAACCGCAATCGTAGCGGGCTCAGGCGCGTCCATACCCGGAAACGAATGTCCTCCGCACTGTACTAGTTCGCGTTTCTGCGCTTTACGACAAGGTTTCAAAAAGCCGTTTGTGATGGTTAGGGTCGGCACCTTCGCTGCCGATCCTAACCATCACAAACCCGTTCCTAAACCGGGCGTTCGCCAGTACGTGACCGTACTGGCGAACCATGTCTAACCCGCTGGCATTGTACTTGCACCCCTTGCGCTAATCGATCGAGCGATCACGATTGGAGTGCAACACATGAATAATCCCCTTCAGGCCATCCTGCAGACGCTGAGTGCTGAGGCGCGCACCGAGCAACCCTTTCTTAGCATCTATCTCGATTGGACAACGGACAGCAACGGCAAACGCCCCGCACGCACCATACTGCAGCAAGAGCTTGATCGTATCGACACGAAGCTTGAGCAGCGCAGCGAGCAGCGAGCCAGCTTCGAGCGCGACCGTGCGGCGATCGTGCGTTACCTCGATGAAGAAGCCCCACGTGATGCCCGCAGCATCGCGATCTTTGCCTGCGACGCCGAACGCGTATGGGTCACTGTCCCCTTGCTGATACCGCTTGAAACATATATCGCCGCAGACCGTTTTCCGCATGTTTTTCAGCTCGCCCGTGTGCTCGACGACCACGAGCCGGTTGTGGTCGCCCGCGCCGAGGGGCAAGATGCCGAGATCTTTGTGCTCGGTCTCGAAACCATGGAACAGGTTGCCACTACAAGCGCAAGCGAAACGGTCAACCGTGTGCAGGTCGGCGGCTGGTCGCAGCTACGCTACCAAAACCACAACGCCTTCGTTATTCGCAGCCACATGCAGGATCTGGCTGCGAACATCGAGCAGATTCTGGCGGAGCATCAAGCAGAGCGGCTCGTCGTCATCGGCAACGATGCGATCAAGGGGGCTTTGCTCGATGTCCTTCCATCTGCGCTTCAGCAGCGGATGCTCGGCTTTGTCAGCTTCGACCGAACGGTCGACGCCGAGGCGCTATATAGTGGTTTAGAACCTTTACTGCGCGAGGCTGAAGATATTCAGGAAGTTGAGCAGATCCAGCGCTGGGAAAATCAGCTGGCAACAAAGGGAGGCCTGGCGTGTGCCGGTATCGATGCGGTGGCCACCGCGCTCAGCAAAGGCCAGGTGGATACATTGTTGATCGAGCAGTCTTTTGCCGCTGACGGGCGCGAGTGCCCTGGCTGCGCTATGCTATTCTCCGATGCGTGGGTGACGTGCCCATACGATGGCAGCGATCTGGTTGCTGTGCCATTACGCGAGGCGTTTACAGCGCGGGCGCTCGGGCAAAGCGGCGCAGTACAGGTGGTAGCGCTGCGCGGGATGCTGGGTGAGCAGGCCGGTGTCGGCGCACTGCTGCGCTACCGCGATGATGTAGCTACCGCTGTCGGCGAGTAGTGGTATAGTAGTTAAACACAGCACTGTTGAGGTCAGTTTGTACAGGAAAGCGGTACAAACTGGCCTCGATTTTACCTTTTTCTTTTGTACCTATAGCCGCTCTCACGGGTTTGTGAAGCAGTTCGTGTGCGCACTAGCGGCGATGCAACCAGCGCACACGCGGCCGATTTACCAATCATTGAGAGTGACTGTAGCAGAAAGCGCCATCAGTATGCCTCTCACCGTTCCCAACCGTAACGAAGTCCCGGTCGCGTATACATGGGATGCTGCCAGCGTCTTTGCCAGCGATGCTGCGTGGGAAGCCGCCGTGACGGTGCTGCTGACGCAGACAGCACAGCTTGAGCGCTTTCACGGGCGACTGCACGAGAGCCCTGCCCAGCTCGCCGAGTACCTGATGGCCGCAGAGGCGATGCTGCAGCAGATGGGCCTGATCCAGACGTATATGACGCTGCGTTATGCAGTCGACATGACTGACCAGACGGGAGCCGGCATG
>JAAUTF010000637.1 GCA_012031775.1 Candidatus Altimarinota bacterium
GAGGGTTTGCTTTATGGCAGACAAACTTTTGCTCGATGTGCAAAATCGTGTGGTGATCGGCAAGAAGGTCAAGGATCTACGCAAGCAGGGCTTGTTGCCGGTGACGGTCTATGGAAAGGGCGTTGGCCCTTTTTCAGTCCAAGTAGAAGCGCGCGCCTTTCAAGCGGTCTATCGCCAGGCGGGGCGCACGCGCTTGATCGAAGTAAGCATTCCCGGCCAGGCACGTCAGTCGGTGTTTGTTCACGATGTGCAGCGCCATCCAGTGACGCGCAATATTCTACACGCCGACCTGTGGGCCGTCGATCTTAAGGCCGAGATGACGGCTGAAGTTCCGGTGACGACGGTCGGTGACTCATTGCTGATCGCGCGCGGCGATGCGATGATCAATATCGTGTTGCAAACACTCACGATCCACGCGCTACCAGCAAATATTCCGCAGCATATCGAGATCGATGTCAGCGTGCTCGACGAACTCGGCAAGCAGATCTCGGTTGCCGATCTTGCCTCGAGCAAGGATTACAAGATTCTCGACGATCCGGAGCAGGTGATTATTTCGTTAACCGAGACGCGCACCGGTACCGAAGAGCCTAGCGTTGAGGAGACACCCGTTGAACCAGAGCTGATCCGCAAGGATCGTGCTGAGGGCGACGGGGAATAGCGTTTGCCTTGCCGTTTGTGCCCGCCGGGGTCGAGCATGCTTGGCCTCGGCGGGCACGCTCGACTGCTACGGGCACCCGGCGACCACTCATCCGGCGTATGTTCGACCCTTCCAGACAACGCCCCGCCCACTGCGCACCCGCCACATACCCCAGAGCGCGATCAAGAGGTAGCTGAGAAAACCAAAAGGCCAGATAAGGGCGTACCATCCCGGCTGGTGGTAGAGCCGCTGTAGTAGCGTGCGCCAGAGCCAGAGGTTGGCCGTAGTAGCAAGTGCGCAACTCAGCCATGCTGGTATCGCCAGCGGGCTACGGCGCTTGCGAGCGCCAACGCCGCCAGCGCGACCCAGAACGGCCCGAAAGTTGCCGTCAGCAGACGGGCGAGCACGCGGTTTGTGCGGCGCGCACTGCTGCGTGCACCGGCAGCGGCGTTTTTTGTCAGGCCAGCGCGCACCTCTGCGCCACTACGATACATTCGTACACGCAGCATGTCGAGACCTTCAGCAGCGCCGATGGTGTAACCGCTACGGCGCAGTTGCTGGGCCAGTTTCACATCTTCGAGCACCTCGGCACGCACGGCAGCATGGCCGCCCGCGCCGAAATAGGCGGCACGGCGCACAAAAATGCATTGGCCGTTGGCGATGACCTCGTCTGGTTGTGCGTCAGGGGCCGAGATCCGCTCTGTTGGGTAGAGTGCGTGGATCATCGCGATAAACGGTGGCAGGACGGCGCGCTCCCAGAAACTTTCTAGCTCCATGAAGGGGTAGATGCTGAGCAGATCGTAACCATTGCGCTCGGTGCTGTCGAGTAGTGCAGCAGCTAACCCCGGCTGTGGCGTTGTATCGGCGTCGAGGAAAAGCAGCCAATCGCCGCTAGCCGCCTCGGCGAGTTGCTGGCATACATTGCATTTGCCGGTCCATCCTGGTGGCAATGGCCGCCCCGCCAGAACACGCAGACGTGGGGAATGTGCGGCGAGATCGGCAAGCAGCGCGCCGGTACGGTCGCTTGAGCCATCATCGGCGACGATCACCTCGTAATTGGGGTACCGCTGCGCAGTCGCCCCCTGCACACATTGCACGATAGCGCGCTCCTCGTTGCGAGCCGGGATGAGCAGCGAGACACGTGGTGCGTTCGGCGTTGCGTCCACGGTGCGTAGTCGTGGGCGGCGCTTAAGCCGACGCAGGTCGCGCTGAACCCAGTTAAGGACAAGGGCGGAGAGCATGAGGGAAAAAGCGAGTAAGAGCTGGTTAAGCATAGCAATCCCTTCGTACGTAATTATCAACTATTGTATCTGAGATCGGCGTGGTTGCCGCGAACGCTCTAGCGCGCTATAATGAGCCATAGAAGCCTTGAGGATTTTGAGGCAGCAGATGTGGTAGCTGTGACACAGCCACCACGGTACAATGCAATATGGGCTGCTGAGCGCAGTCTGGGGGAGAACAAGTATGGCGGACAAAGATCTCACGGAGTATATCCGCAACATCCCCGATTTTCCCCAACCCGGTATCCAGTTTAAAGACGTAACAACCTTGATCGGCCATCCACAAGCTTTCGCCCAGGTGATCGATGTGCTTGCCGAGCGTTATCACGGGCGCGATATTCAGGCCATCGTTGGTGTTGAGTCGCGTGGGTTTATCTTCAGCGCACCGCTGGCATTGCGCTTGGGGGTGAGTCTGGTGCCGGTGCGCAAGCCCGGTAAACTACCGGCGGAAACATATCAGGTCGAATACGATCTCGAGTATGGATCAAATAAACTCGAAATTCACCGTGATGCCTTTGAGCATGGTGGGCGTGTGGTGATTGTCGACGATCTGTTGGCCACCGGCGGCACAATCGGCGCTGCACGAACCTTGGTGGAGCGGGCCGGCGCGAGTGTGGAGGAGCTCGCATTTGTGATCGAATTGAGCTTTCTTGGCGGGCGTGATCGGTTGGCACCCACCCCGGTATTCTCGCTGGTACAATACTGAGCCCCAGGGCTTTGCATATACTTGACACGTGTGTTATACTTCGAGCAGGAACGAGGGAAGTATAAATATCCTCTTTATCCAGCTGTGATGTATCCTGCATTACGGCGAGGTTCCCCGACTGCGTTTCCAGATTTTGCCCGTGTCACTAAGAGTATCCGCGTTGCGCCCGATGGTGTATCACGGGATGAGCCGTAGCACGCCGTACTACGAAGACCTCACAAACATCAGCAGCATGCGCAGTTGTACAGAAGTAAAATCACCTCGACGCCGTAGCGCGTGAGATCAGCTGTGATCTTCCAACGTGCTGTACCGTCACAGTTCGTTCCGGTTCGGTTCACCCATATCGATCGCCCTCGCTTAGATTAGGTTCGCCATCTCTTGATGGTTCTGGCGAACACCAGGCTCAGCACATGTTGCGTGCGTCACCGATCGGTGGCAAAACCACCAGTATCGCGCTCTGCGCAATCGCTGCTGACACCTTGTACACAGTTGTGTATTCAGGTTATATAGGAATCCTAAACAGGTGGGTGTTAAAGGCCGTATGATTGCTAGTGGTATAGTCGCCAGCGATCACACAAACTCCTTCACAAACCGTGTAGGGTTACTATATATATTGCTGCGCTTAAAGGTAGCGCAAGGAGCACCAGAGTGAACGTCGCAGAATTGGAGTCGAAAACCCTCTCCGACCTGCGCGAAATGGCTCGCAAACTCGACATTTCGGGCTATAGCGGGCTTAAAAAGCAGGATCTTATCTTCAAATTGTTGCAGGCTCAGACAGAAGAAGCGGGCAACACCTTCAACGACGGTATTCTCGACATTGTTTCAGACGGTTTTGGTTTCTTACGCGGTGAGCGTATGCTCCCCGGCCCAGACGATGTATATGTATCGCAGTCGCAGATTCGCCGTTTCGGCCTGCGCACGGGCGATCGGATCTGGGGCCAGATCCGCCCGCCAAAAGAGAGCGAGCGTTTTTATTCGCTCTTGCGCGTCGAGATGATCAACGGGCTCGACCCAGAAACAGCGCGTAAACGCCCTTCCTTCGATCAGCTTACACCGATCTTTCCCAACGAGCAACTCAAGCTCGAAACCGAGCCAAATCTCTTGCCGACAAGGCTAGTCGACTTAGTAGCGCCGATCGGGCGTGGCCAGCGCGGCGTGATTGTAGCGCCGCCAAAGGCGGGCAAGACAATGCTGCTGAAGGCGCTGG
>JAAUTF010000638.1 GCA_012031775.1 Candidatus Altimarinota bacterium
CGGTCGTGGTGGGGCACGCGCAACTTGGCCGCCAGCAACTGCGGCGCAGCGACGTCGGGCGCGGTGGCGCGACGCGGGGCATCGGAACTCATGAGGCCACCTGCGCCGGGGTCGTGGGCGGGCGGCGCAACCAGCGTGCTGCCAGTGCCATGCCTACCCCCCACAATGCCGTGAGCCAGAGGATCGCCCAGGCCCCGGTGGGCCAGGCTAGGCCCAGCCCTGCGCCGAGCCAATAGCTGCCAAAACCCATCAAGAGCATCGCAGCCACAAATTTCATCGGTTTGACCGGCACACGGCTGAGCGGCGCGCGCAGCAGGAAGGCCACCGCTACCAGGCCGATCGTCGCCACAAGGGCACCGCCGATCGCCTCGCCCCAGGCCGCATTCGCTGCCCCCAGCGTGACCACGACCAATGCGATCTCGAAACTTTCGAGCAACGAGCTTTTAAAGGCCGTTGTGACAGCGACCCAATTCCAGCCCACGCGCCTGCCCGTCTGCTGCAGCTGCGCCGCGAGCCGCAGGTCTTCGTCCTCGTGCGGTGCCAACCGCCCGGCGTAGTATTTGACCACACCGCGCACCCACCACTGGCCAAAGCCGAGCAAAATCAGGCCAGCGACGATTTCCAACCAGCGCTCGGGGATGCGTGTCAGCCCGGTGCCGACGATAAGCGCGCCGACGATCACCAGCGCCGCTGCGCTCCCGGTGCCAAGCCAGGCATTGCGCCAGCCAGCAACACGCCCGACCACCAGCGCGACGGCCAGGATCTCCACCAGCTCGATCAGCGACCCCGTGAACGCGCCGATGAAGACTCCCGTGTTCATCCCTGGCCCTTTCATACGCCGCGATACCACGACTACATCGCACCTGAACCACGCGCTGCCTGGTATTTAGTGCTTATAAATACGCTTCGTTAGTATCTACTACCATAAGACAATTGTCAATTCAGCGCATACGTATGCGCGGCTGTGCTTCTAGGCAGATGGCTCCGGCGCCCTTTCGCAAGCTTCTTCTTGACAAACCTCTTTTGTTAGTATACTCTAAATATAGTTATTAGTATATACGTATAGGGGGCGGTGACGCGCTTGCTGTGGTGGAAGTAGATATGCAAGAGTATGCGCAAAGACGAGGCATCAACGTAGCCTGATAGCAACTCTACATGGGGTGAGCGAGAAGATAGTGCTTACGCGCGGCTACGCCGTGTATAAGCGCTATGACAGTCCTAAATGATTTGTAAATGAAATGTGTGGTTGTGGCGGCTATGCCGCCAGCAACCACACGGCCTTTTTTACAAACACGTTAGGGCTACTATATTAGGCTTGCTGTACTTGTGAAGACGTAGCAGCTCTGCCCTCACGTACATGCGCGTAGATCAACGATACTGTCTGTATTGCGTAGAGAAGAGCATAACAGAACCATAGAGCAGGATGAATGTACCAAAGCGGTATCCAAAGGCCAAGCATACTAGCACCAAATAGTACAACATACGGAATGAATATATGATATTTGGGAGGGTGCCGCCATTCCGTTGGTTGAACCATATCTACAATTACGCCTACTATTGCCCAACTCACAAAGATGATGGTTGGAACCCAATATAATACTGAAAATCCGAGTACCAGAAACAATAAGCCGCACACGCCGACAGGTATCGCCATTCCATAGACAATGCGGCCTAGCATGATACCAAAACGTTCATCGCGCCAGCGTATAGCAAACATACCGATTAGTAGTACCTGAAGGAGTATTACCGTTACAACATACATTGTTTGCACAATCATTACTTCCATAAAACCTCATGTATATAGTAACTCTAATATATGGTTTACTCCGGGGAATTCTGGAAAACCGTACATGCTTCTAGTATAATAACCCTAAATAGGTTGTGTTCAGGGCTGTGTCATTGTGCGCCGCTACGCCGCGCACAATGACACAAGCTTTCTCATAAGTCATTTAGGATTACTATAGTAATCCTAAAACGATTGTAAATGAGATGTGTGGTTGCTGGCGGCATAGTCGCCAGCAATCATATGGTTTTTTCACAAATATGCTATGATTATTATATATCAATGTATGTGATCAGCAATACCTTAATACTTCCTTTGAGAGCAGGAAATATATCCTGATGGTAGTGCAAGAAGCATAGAATAGTTTGAAGGCAGCCAGATAGCCGTAGTGGTTCGAGCAGGATTTGGGGAGCCTGCCACCGCTGTTGTCACACCTAGATTTGACAAATCTGACACATTAGCACATACTAACCTAAAGTGTTTGTGTTTAATAACCTACTGCTACACCTGGAACTTGTCTGCCATCGCGTCGGCAGTGCATCAACCGACGCGAGGCGACCATCGACGCTGCGACACACTACGTGTGCGCGCTGGCAGCGTGCAGCTAAACAGATGGCGATCAGGAAAGGGTGCGATTGCGGATTATAGCAGCTTGCAGACACACGCTTACGAAAGGACACCATATGGCTCATCCCCTCCGCCACTATCGTCCGCAGGCCTTAAACGTCGACACGATCGCGCTGTTTGAAAACCTCACCCGCCGTCGTTTCCTGATCGGGGCCAGTGGCCTCACCCTCGGTGCGCTGACGGGTTGCGGCGCGCCGAGCGCCAGTGCGCCGACAGCGACGAGTTCACCTTCAACAGCAGCCAGCCGCATCATGCAAGGGGTTTTGGGCAACACGTACAACGTGAGCGGCCCGCCTAAGCGCTTGCATGTGGGGGCCGGGCCGGATCTCGACACCGCCTTGGCAGTGGGCATCGTTCCGAGCTCGATTGAAATCTATGGTGACGCCCAACTGCGTCCCGATCAAGCCGCTGCCGCAGGGATTGATCTGATTCGCTACACCGAAGGCCCGAATCTAGAAGCGCTTGCCGCAGCAAATCCAGATCTGATCCTGACCGGCTGGGGAAACGAAGAGTATCAACAACGCATGGCTGAGATCGCACCAACATTCTTCATCGACTCGAGTAAGCCGTGGCGCGACGTAACGCGTCAAATCGGCACCATCCTCTTCAAGGAGGCGGAGGTCGAGGCGGTTATCGCCAACCTCGATCGACGATTTGCCGATTTTCGCGAACGGCTTGTTGCGCGTGCGGGTGAAACTCCTTTTATCCTGTACACCTCAACCGGGGCTGAATTCACGATTATGACCAAGGACTCCGCTATCGGGCAGTTAATGGTCGAGCTTGGATTTGCTTCGCTCAAAAAGGACGGCAACATCTACGGCGAAAAGGTCTCCCTGGAAGGGCTCGCGTCCGAGGCGCAAGGCGATTTTCTACTGCTGCTCGTAGACTCCTTCCGCTATGTTGACCCGAACCAGCCAGTGCCGGAAGAGGTTCAGCAGTTGCTCAACGACCCTATTACCAAGGCATTGCCTGCTGCCCGGGGCGGCACCTTTCTGTATCCCCGCGATGGCAATGATGTGTACTATTTCACGGTGATGCTCATTCCTATCTTTGTCGATCTTCTGGAACAACTGCTCACGCAAAGCTAGCCTCCTGCCAAGAAGGAAGACCGATGACTACACTGACCGCCAAACCGGCGCCCACACGCGCCACGCGCGTAGCTCGTTCGACGCCGGTGCTGCTGCTGGGCTTGCCATTGTGTGCCGCGCTGCTCGGCCTGGCGCTGATGAGCAGCATCGCCTTTGGGGCTGCTGATATTGCGCCAAGTGATGTGTGGGCCGCCCTCTTCCGGTTTGATCCCACTTCGACTGACCACTTGATCATCCGCACTTTGCGTGTGCCGCGGGCGGCCGTCGCAGCGTTGGTGGGTGCATCACTGGCGGTGGCTGGGGC
>JAAUTF010000639.1 GCA_012031775.1 Candidatus Altimarinota bacterium
TGCGCCGACGCCCACGCCGACGGTGCCGCCGCTTGCGCAGCGCTTCAACGCCCAGCCCGACGATATCGTGAACGAGGTGCGGCCCGGTGTATTTCACATTCGCCGCGTCACCGATGAGCCGATGCGCATCAACCTGCTACTCTTCGATTTGACCGCGCCAGAGCTGACGATGCGCGTTGGCTTAAACGAAGGCTGGCTCTCGGGTCGCCAGCGTACGAGCAACCTGGCGGCGCAACAAGGTGCTATCGCCGCCGTCAATGGCGATCTTTTTGCCGAGAACGGCATCCCGCAGGGCCTGACGCTGATCGACGGTAAAGTGGCCACTGCGCCCAAGCATCGTGCAACATTTGCGTGGAGCCGTGCGCGCGGCCCTTCATCGGTATGTTCACCAACGAGTGGACGTGGCAAGCCGACATCCGTGCTGCTAACGGCAAGCGCAGTGCGCTGACTTTGCTGAATACGCCTTGTCCTGCCGAACAGATCTGCCTCTTCAATGAATTTGTGGGTAGCGTGGCGGCGCGCACCGGCGATGTAAAAGTGCTGCTCGACGCCAACGGCGAGGTGCTCGATATCGTACGTGAGGCCAAGCTGCGTGTGCGCGAGGGCCGCCAGGTGCTGCAGGGTACAGGTGCGGGCGCAACATGGCTGCGCAGCAATATCGAGATCGGCGACTTTGTCGCGGTGACGACGCGCACCGATCCACCGTTGAGTCAATTCGAGCAGGCAGTTAGCGGCGGGCCACTGATTGTCGAAGATGGCCGCTTTGTTGAAGATTGTATGTGTGCGCTGCGCGACTGCAGTGCGACCAAACAGCCGAAAGCACAGCTGCTCTGCGAAGATTTTACGACCGACTGGAAGACCAAGCACTACGAATGGGTACGGATGCCGCGCTCGGCGATCGGCTTCGATGAACAGCGCGAGACCTTAATCGTCGCTGTGGCGGATGGCTACCAGGCGGGCTACAGCCGTGGCATGACGCAGGAAGAATTCGCCGATTTGTTGCGCGAGTTCGGCGCGCACACCGCGATGGAGCTCGACGGTGGCGGCTCGGCGACGCTGGTGCTGGAAGACAAAGTCATCAACCGCCCGCCCGACGAAAAGTGGCGAGCGTTATATCGCCAACGCGCTGCTCTTCTTCTGGGGCGAGCGCGACGACGAGGTGATGATCGACAGGAAGAAGTAGAAGGTCGTGGTAAGGCCCCACAGCTCTCTTTGCTCATAGATCTGGCGCGTCGATAGGATAGAAGGCCGTAGCTAAGACGAGCGCGCTTGACGTACGAGGCCGGTGGGATCTAAATGGGAGATTTTGTTGATGCGCCTCAGACTCTATTTGAACCTCCTCTTGCTCGGCAGCGTCATCCCACTAGCCTTACTGGCCTTCATCTACCTGCCCTACCCTGCCCCGGTAGTAAAGCCAACGGCGGCGCTCGCACCCACTCGCTACGGCACCGCCACAGCCAACATTAATTGCATTGCCTACGGTGATCGCCGCCGACGACCCGGCCTTCTTTGCGATCGCCGACGCGCAGATCGCGCCAACGCCGCTGGCTCCGGAGCGACCGCAGCGCATCCTGACGCGTGACCCCGGCTATATTCCGATCTTGATGTACCATTACATTCGCGAGGTGGATGAGGACGCAGACCCGATCGGCTACCGGCTCTCGGTGCGCCCCGACCGCTTTGAAGAACAGCTGCAGTGGCTGCGTGCTGAAGGCTACACCGCGTTACGCATGAGCGATCTTTTCGCCTGCCTGCGGGGCCAAAGAGCCTGCCCGCCGCGCCCGGTGGCGCTCACCTTCGACGATGGCTACGAAGACCAGGCGCTCAACGCGCTGCCATTGCTAGAGCGCTACCAGATACCGGCGACCTTCTATATTGTGAGCGGCTTTGTCGGTAAGCCCGGCTATATGAGCTGGCAGCAGCTTGAGACTCTGCGCGATGCCGGCATGGAGATCGGTGGCCACACGGTGAGCCATGCCGACCTGGCGGGGCTGAGCCTGGAGGAAGCGCGCGCGGAGATCGGTCAGTCGCGCCAGTTGCTGCGCCGTCGCCTGGGCATTGAAGTCGAGAGCTTTGCCTATCCAGCAGGCAGTTATACTTTGCCCGTCACCGATCTTGTGCAGGAGGCAGGCTTCAGCCACGCGGTGACGACCGAGCAGAGTGGGACGCTGCGGCGCATTTTCCGGCTGCCGCGCCGTCGTGTCCTGGGTGGCGAGTCGATCGAGGGCTTCCCCTGGTATTTTACGCCGTTGCCGTAGCAGTCGAGTATGCTCGACTGCTACGGCAACGGGCTTTGCTCGGTGGTGCTGGTTCGCTTTTGGGGTGATCTGGGCGGGGCGCACGCGCCGCCAGCGGGGTCAAGTGGCTGGCCCTTGGCGGGTGCAGGCGCAGCGCTGCACAAGCACGCCGCTGAAGCACCACCAAGTTGACAAAACAATCGCTCCTCTGTACAGTACCTTCACGTTTTCGCAGTAGACAGGGTTTCAAAAGGGGTGCCGACCTCGCCTTCTCAAAGCTGGCGAACCTTGTCGTAGACAAGAGCAAACTATGACGACGCTCTATGGGGCGACGCGCAGCGTCGTGAAGTCGCACTATGCGTTGATTACGCCGGAAGGCCACATCAGCGCGCCGATCGCTGGCTGGCGCGCTACGCGCTCGGTCATCCTGATCGCGCCGCGCCTTGGGGCGCAGTTCGCCCAGTATCAGTTGACGCTCGATGTAGGCGGCGGTGGCGATGGCCTGAGCGCGCGCGAGCTGTTTATTTATGTGCTCAGCGGTAGTCTAACGGTTCAGCTCGATAGTCGGCAGGCTACCCTGCTCAGCGGCGGCTATCTCTATCTCCCGCCAGCTGCCCGCTACGCGTTGAGCGCGCAAGAACACAACACCGAGCTGCTCGTAATCGAGCGCGCCTACATGCCACAGAGCAATCTGCTGCCGCCCGCGCCGCTGATCGGCAAAGAGCAGGACATTGTCGGCACACCGTTTATGGGCGAGAGTGCTGCCGTGCTGAAGCTGCTGTTGCCCGATGTGCCAGCCTTCGATATGGCAGTCAATCTGTTCACCTTCCAGCCCGGTGCAACGCTGCCGATCGTCGAGACCCATATTATGGAGCACGGCTTGCTGCTGCTCCAGGGCCAGGGCATCTACCGTTTGGGCGACGATTGGCACCCGGTGCAGGCCGGCGATACGATCTGGATGGCGCCCTTCTGCCCGCAGTGGTTCGTCGCCACCGGCAAGACACCGGCGCGGTATATTTATTATAAAGATGTGAATAGACATCCCTTTTGAAGCGTGACACGTAAATGGAACCCCTGCGCTTACTCACGCATCACAAACGGAATGAGCACCATGAACATCGTTATTGACCAGGCAACACTAAGCGCAGAAATCGACCAGCTTGCGGCGTTCAGCTCTTCCGAACCGCCAGGAGTCACACGAGTATTATGGAGCGCGGTCGATCTGCGGGCGCGCGCTTTCGTGCGCGATCTCTGCGCCCAGGCCGGGTTAATGGTGCGCGAAGATGGCCTTGGCAACCTGTTTGCGCGCTGGGAGGGCCGTGAGCCGGATCTGCCAGCGGTGGTGACCGGCTCGCATATCGATGCCATCCCGCATTCGGGACGTTACGACGGCACGGTCGGTGTGCTCGGTGGCCTAGAAGCGCTACGGGCCTTGCGCCGCGCGCGTTTTAAGCCGCGCCGCGCGCTTGAGCTGTTGCTGTTTACGGCCGAGGAGCCGACAGCGCTTCGGTATCGGCTGCCTGGGCAGCCGCGCGCTTGTCGGCAGCCTTGCTCCCGAAGAG
>JAAUTF010000640.1 GCA_012031775.1 Candidatus Altimarinota bacterium
TTTCGCCTGAGGATGCCTGTGCGTTCTTCGCACATTGTGGTTTTCGCTTCCGCCCTGACCTGGCTCAATGGTTCTGCTCTTAGCTATAAGCCGCAGCGACGACCCGGCTGGCGTCAGCTGCTCTGGCCTTCGCGACCGCACCCCACCCTGGAACTGCACCATCCGCCATCCCGCCGCAGCAGTGGGCAGACGAAGTGCTACGGCATAAAGGTGGCGGCATTGTGATACTCGCCGAACGGTGAGCGCTGGCGAGGTTGAGTGCTGCAGTGAGCGCGCTCCTGGCTAGAGGAAGAGCGGCGTTGGTTGTAGCGCCTCCATCGCTGCGTCAAGTTCCTCTTGTGGCCCCGGTTCAAAGCGAGCGGCGGCGTTCAGCACCCGCGGCAGCAGTTCGATATCGCCGGGAGTGTTGAGAAAAATGCCGGGGCGGCGCAGCACCCATCTCACCGCGACATCCAGATCCGCCTGCTCACTAAAAGGCTCGTACCATGTCGCCGCGCTGCGCGTCTCGTCGGGCCAGGGGCCGCGCGTACACGACTTGATCGTCTGCACCGCTATGTTGCGCTCGGCACAGATGCGCAGCAGCGATTCGAAATCTGCCGCGTAGGTCGGGTTCTGCATCATGGCGTAATTGTAGGGCAGCAGCACCGAGTCGAAATCGTGGCGCTCCAGGCTGCGCCGATGCATCCAGCCGACTACGGTGTAGTGGCCGGTGACGCCCAGATAGCGCACTAGCCCTTGCTCACGCGCCTCGATAAAGGCCTCGATCGCCCCGCCCGCGCCGAAAGCGCGCTCCCACTCGTCTGGTTTTACCAGTATGTGCATCTGCCAGAGATCGATGTGGTCGGTGCGCAGCAGATCCAATGAGCGATGCAGATGCTCCTTCGCACCGGCGTAGCTGCGCTGTTCGGTTTTGGTGGCAAGAAAAAAACTTGTCGCGGTGGCGCGGCATCCACGGGCCAATACGTCGCTCAGACTCGCCGTAGCTATTGGCGGTGTCGATATGGTTGACGCCGCGCTCCAACAGCAGCTCCATCGTGCGGTCGGCGGCGTCTTGTGTAACACGGGCGAAGGCAGCCGCACCGAAGATCGTGCAGCTACTCAGGTGTCCGGTGCGGCCAAAGGGGCGGCGCTCAATCCGTGGTCATTGTGTGTTCCTTATTCCAAATTCGGACGAAAGAGTATGGCTTGTTGTGGTTTGTTCGCGGCTACGCCGCGAACAAACCACAACAAGCTTAAACTATTCACTCGATACGTTAAAGTGATAGCTGCCCGCCTGAACTTCATAGCTGGCAGTGTCTGGTTCGTGTTGTAATACACGCACGCCGTCGGCTTTGGCGGCAGGTGTTTCACCCTCATAGACCAGCGCGCCATCTTTCACCGGCACCACAACCAGTGCTGTGCTGTTGGGTGGCACCGTAATCTGCCAGTCGAAATGGCCGTTATGCTGCTTCCAGGCGCTACGGATGGTGCCATAGGGGCCTTGTAGCTCAGCGCTGGCGCTGCTCAGGCCGCCCCCCGGCTGTGGGCGCATCACAATCCGCTTGTAACCCGGCTGCTGTGGGTCAACATCGATACCAGCCACAACGGCGTAAAGCCAGGCCCCGATCGCGCCATAAGCGTAGTGGTTGAAGGAATTCATACTCGGATCCTGGAAGCCACGATCGTGCGTCCAACCGTCCCAGCGCTCCCAGATCGTCGTTGCCCCCTGTGTCACCGAGTAGAGCCAAGAAGGCCAGGTTGTCTGATGCAGCAAGGCATAGGCCACATCGGCACGTCCGTTGTCGCTGAGCACACGGCTGATGTAGGGTGTGCCGACAAAGCCGGTCGCGAGATGATTGTCGCGGCGCTGAATGTCGCGCACTAGTTCATCGAGCGCCACTGGGCGCAGCTCGGCGGGCAGCAGGTCGAAGTGCAGCGCCAGCACATACGACGTCTGGGAGGCACCGCCGATCAGGCCACGCGCGGTGACAAAGCGCGCCTGGAACGCGCGTCGCACGTCCTCAAAGAGCGCCCGATAGCGCGCCTCGTCTTCGTGCTTGCCAAGTACGCCGGCCGCCTGGCTGAGCAGATTACTGCTGTAGGCGAAGAAGGCCGTGCCGAGCAGTTCTTTCGATGTATTGCCGAAACGGTCGCTCGATCCATCAAGCGCCAGCCAGTCGCCGAAGCCGTGCCAGCCATCGTAATCGGCGTAGCAGCGAATGCCGTCGCGGCTAGTCGTATGCAAGAAGTCGACATAACGCTGCATTGATTGGTAGCGCTCGGCCAGCATGCCTTTGTCGCCATAACAGAGGTAGATCGTCCAGGGGCAGATCACGCCGGCGTCGGCCCACGCCGGCCCGCCGTCTGTGGAAGCGGCCGGCCCGGTGGTGCGCTGGTTGCGCCGCACCACCGGGTTGGGCACTACCATTGGGTAAGCCCCCGCCGGCGACTGCGCATCTTCCACGTCGCGTATCCATTTGCTGAAGAAACCGGCCACATCGAAGTTAAAGGCCGCCGTGGCGATAAACACCTGGGCGTCACCCGTCCAGCCCAGGCGCTCATTGCGCTGCGGGCAGTCGGTCGGCACGTCGACGAAATTGCCGCGCTGGCCCCACTCGATGTTGTGCTGCAGCTGGTTGATGCGCGCATCCGAGCAGCTGAACGCCCCGGTCTGCGCCATCGTCGAGTGCAGCACCACACCGGTGACAGTATCACGCGTCGGGGTGCCCTGAAAGCCGCTCAGTTCAACATACTGAAAGCCGTGAAAGGTGAAATACGGCTCCCAGATCTCCTCGCCCTCGCCCTTGAGTGTGTAGTGGTCGGCCTGCTTGGCAGTGCGCAAATTGGCAGTGTAGAGCGTGCCATCGGGGTTGAGCATCTCGGCGTGGCGCAGCGTGATGGTGGAGCCGGCCTCGCCGCGCACCCTGATGCGCAGCCGCCCGACCATGTTCTGGCCCATGTCGAAGAGCCATTTCGAGGACGGGAACTCGGGCAACTCACGCGGCTCCGCCACCGGCCTGATGTCCATAATACGCCGTACTGTCGGCCCGCGCATCGCCGTGATCGTGATGCCGGGGTCGGCAAAGATCTCGACGGGCAGCCAGCGCGCGGCGTCGTAGCCGGGCGCATTCCAGCCCGTCAGCTCGCGGCGCGCGTCGTAGCTCTCGCCCATAATCATATCGGACTCAAGGATCGGGCCATAGTTGAAGGCCCAGTCTGGCCCGCTCACGATAACATCGCTGCTGCCATCGTCGTAGGTGATAACCAGCCGGGCCAGCAGGCGCGGGCGGTCGCCGTAGCGCTGGCGTTCCATCCAAGCCACATGGCCTGCGTACCAACCATCGCCCAGAATGGCACCGAGCACGTTTTCGCCCTGGTGTAGCTGCGCGCTCACATCGTAGGCCTGGTACTGCACACGCAGATCGTAGTCCGTCCAGCCAGGTGCAAACACATCTTCGCTCACCGCTGACCCGTTCAAGTACGCTTCGTAAACGCCGAGCGCAGTGGCGTAGAGCCGGGCGCGCGCCACCGGCTTATCGATGTGAAAGCTCGTGCGCAGGAAGGGTGCCGGGCTGGTGGTATACGCGCCACCGGCCAGCATGCCGCCGATCCAGGTCGCCTGCCAGCTCTGATCGAGCAGCCCGGCCTCAACCTGCTCGAGCTGGCCGACCGGGTGAGCGAGAATGTGCGCGACCTTGCGCAGACGATCGGACACCGCCAGAGGCCCGCATCCTACAACGAGTTTCCTGGCGCGCGTAACGTGTGCCTTGCCGGCTGCAGCCCGACCGGCGCCACCTGAAGTGTCGCAGCGGACGCA
>JAAUTF010000034.1 GCA_012031775.1 Candidatus Altimarinota bacterium
GGTTGTGGATGCACGCATCGCGCCGCAGCCAATGTCTCCGGCGGCGATGATTTGAGTTTCAGGTCGTGGCCAGCGAGGCGGAGTTGCTGCGCGCCTTCTTGAATCGATTCGCAAAGGAAGACCCGGATTTGCTGATCGGCTGGAATGTGGTTGGATTTGATCTGCGTTTTCTGGAACAGAAATGCCGGCAGTATGGATTGCCCTTTGCTCTGGGACGCGCCGGCCTGATTGCCGACATTCGTGAACGCAGCGGTGGCGATCGCGCCTCCCTGCCTGGTCGTGTGGTCCTGGATGGACCGATGACTTTGCGCGGCGCCTTCTACAACTTTGAGGATCTGAGTCTGGAAACGGTCTCCCTGCGAACTAATTGGCGAAGGCAAACTGATTGGCGGCGCTGAAGACAAGATCGCCGAAATCGAACGCCGCTACCGCGAGGCGCCGCTGGAGCTGGCCCGTTACAATCTGCGCGACGCCGAACTGGTGCAGGAGATCTTCCAGAAAACCGAACTGATTGAGCTGAGCATGCGCCGTACGGAGATCTCCGGGCTCTTGCTCGACCAAATCGGACAGAGCGTGCGCGCCTTCGACTACTTCATGCTGCCACGGCTGCATCGCAAAGGTTTCGTCGCCATCGCCCAGACCGACGTACGCTTTGCCGAACCGGCCCCCGGCGGCCATGTGCTGCAGCCGACGCCGGTCTCTACCACCAGGTTATTACGCTGGACTTTCGCAGTCTGTATCCTTCAATCATCCGCACCTTTCACATCGACCCTTACGCCCATCGCATGGCCGACCTCGATCCGCTGCATACGCCAGTGGGCGGTTATCGTTTCTCACGCCGCGAGTCTCTGCTTCCCGATTTTATTGGCGATCTCTTTGAACAGCGCGCCCAGGCCAAACGGGAAGGCGACAGCCATCTGTCGATGGCGATCAAGATCTTGATGAACAGCTTCTACGGCGTGATGGGATCGCCGGGCTGTCGTTTCTATCATCCCGATCTGCCCAATGCGATCACTCGCACCGGACAGTGGCTGCTCCGCGAAAGCATCGCCTGGCTGGAACGCGCTGGCTACCGCACGCTCTACGGCGACACGGATTCCTTGTTCATTCAATTGCGCGAGGACGACTTTGGCCGCGCCGATGAACGCGCGGCGGAGCTGGCCGCCGAGCCGCTGGCCTACCGCAGCGGGCTCGGAATAGGCGATGTACTGCCGTTGCGCACCGAGCGCGGCATGCACGACTTCCCTATCGTCGGCGTCTACTACGACTACACCTCGGATCGCGGCGTGATCCGAATGAGCTACACGGCGTATCGTGAATTCTGGGACGATGCGGCGATCTCGTCGCTCGCGCTTTATGTGCAGCCTGGCGTCGATGTTGAAGGCTTTGTAGCCGAGCTGCGCGAGCGCTTTGGGGCGCGAGAAGAGCTTGTGATCGGCTCGAACGTCGCGCTGCGCACAGGCACGCTGGCGATCTTCGATCGAACCTTTGCGATCACGGCGGTGCTGCAACTGCTGGCGACGATCGTGGCCTTTATCGGCATTCTCAGCGCGCTGATGGCCTTGCAGCTGGAGCGCGCGCGCGAACTTGGTATGTTGCGCGCCAATGGACTAACGCCAGGGCAACTGTGGGGATTGGTGCTGAGCCAGACCGGGCTGATGGGCCTGACAGCGGGCTTACTTGCGCTGCCACTGGGTGTGGCGCTGGCGCTGGTGCTCGTCTATGTGATCAACCGGCGCTCGTTTGGCTGGACGCTCGACCTCGCGCTCGACCCACTGCTGTTTGTGCAAGCGCTGGGGGTAGCGTTGGTCGCCGCGCTGCTGGCGGGCATCTACCCGGCGCTGAAGATGGCGCGCACCAGCCCGGCGTTGGCGCTGCGCGAGGAGTAAAAGATGTACACAGCGACAGCAGAGAGACGCAGCATGCTGCGTCTCTCTGCTGTGTACGTGGCGAGAGCGTTAAGGGGTACAACATGCTTACAAACCCTGAGCCTATCGAGATGTTCAGCGGCATAGACGCTACGGAGATAATCACACGGAAGCGCTGGCAGCCGACGAATCTTGATTTAGCATTGAGCCTGCTGGTGACGTTTGGGCTGCCGTTTGCCGCAGCCTGGCTCTTTGAGATCACGGGTGGGGCGACAGCGAGTTTGGTGCTGTACTACGCGGTCTGCTGCGTTGGCCTGGTATGGTGGCGCAAGGGCGGGCTGGATTATGAGTGGCCACAGCAGTGGCCCTGGCGACTATTCCTGCTGAGCCTGATACTGCCCGTGCTGAACACGACCTTTAACTGGATCGGCATGCCGCGTGTGAACGATCCGCTGCTGGGCGTTGTGGTGACAGCGCTGATCTGGGCACCGCTGAATGGGGTGATGGAGCAGTTGGTGTGGATCTATGTGTTGGATACCTGGCGTTGCCGCTGGACGAACGGCTGGCAACGCTGGGCGGGCCTGGCGGTGGGCATTGTGCTGATCGTCACGCTGGTTGGCCTGATCCACGCCTTGTTCTGGGGGCTATTTTTGCCGCTGAACCCCACGCAGCCATGGGGTACGCTGGCGATCGTCTCGAACACCGCACTTACAGCGGCCTATGTGTTGCTCTACGACCGTAGCGGCTCGATGTGGCCGACGGCGCTTTTGCACACGCTGGTAGACTTACAGCTAGTGCTGGTACCAATGTATTCGATTATTGGCGATCTGTAGAAGCTCTATAGCAGAAGTCAGGGGGCAGAATTTAGCATGCGGAAGCTTCAGCGCGCTACACTGCGGTATGTATGCCATATTGTGAGCTATAGAGCGTAGCTTGCAATTTGAACTAAGATAGGGCATGATTTGGGGTATGGAACGGCTACCCGTTGGGCACAACAACGCACTCCTCACGCTCACCGCGCTGCTGCTGGCGCTTCAGGTGTTGTGCGCACTCCATTGCCATCTTTCGGCTGGCGATTGGCCACAGGCCCAAACAGGCTTCATCTGTCATCTGCCCGACGGCGAGCGCGCGCCGCAGCCGCTGAGCGAGCTTGCACTACAGATGTTATACGGCGTTGCGGTGCTTGGTGCGATGGTTTTGCTGGCGCTTGAACTGCGTGTCACTCCTCTCTGCTATGTCCGCTTCCCGATCGCTTCAAAGTTCAAATTTCCTCCACCATTTCCACCGCCGCGATAGAATGTAGGAGCAGGAGTCAGGGGTCAGGAGTCAGAAGTTCTGGCTTCCTGGCTTGCCTTACCTAGATTCGGTGTGTCGGCCGGGGCTAACCTGCTGCGCCGGGCGCAGTGTATTTAATGAGGATTATTTCCAATGAAATATAAGGTCATGGTGGCGGTAGTTTCGCTGGTAGGGTTGCTGTTTAGTGGCTGTGCAACGCCTACGACGGAGGCGGCGCTGACGGTGAGTGACGCCTGGGTGCGCCCGGTGGCATTGATGAGCGAGGCGCAGCCGACGACTGCGGGCGAGGTGACGAACGCAGAGCACGGGGGTCATAACGATATGGCGATGGGCGGGGTGACGAGCGCGGCCTACCTTACACTGCGCAACGGCACGCCAAATGCCGATGCGCTCGTCCGGGCCAGCAGCGACGCCGCTGAAGTAGTGGAGCTGCATAATGTCGAGATGGTGGACAGTGTGATGCAGATGCGTCCGGTGGAGCAGATCGAGGTACCGGCGCAGGGTCAATCTGAGCTAAAGCCAGGCGGCTACCATATCATGCTGATCAATGTCACGCGCGAGTTGAAACCCGGCGATACAGTGGATCTGACGCTAACGTTTCGCAGCGGCGCGGAGCTGACGGTAAGCGCTGAGGTACGGCAGCCATAGAAGATGTGGTGGCCAGCGGCGAGCTTTGCGTGCCGCTGGCCACCACCTACCACAAGAATAAAGAAGCTATGCGTTATATAGTGAGCTTTCTCCTCGGCGTGCTGCTGCTAAGCGGCTGTGCGCGACCACACGAGTTCAGTGCGACGATTCTAGAGCCGGCGGATCGGGCACCGGATTTTACGCTGACAAACCAGGACGGGCAGCCGTTTCGGCTGAGCGAGCAGCGCGGCAAGCTGACGCTGTTGTTTTTCGGCTTCACGAATTGCCCTGATATCTGCCCGACCGAGCTCGGCACATTAGCGGCGGTGCGACGCGAGCTCGGCACGGACGCCGAGAATGTTCAGGTGGCGCTGATATCGGTAGACCCTGAACGGGATACGCCGGAGCGATTGAAGATCTATGTGAGCGCCTTCGACCCGACGTTTATCGGCTTGCAAGGCGATCAGGCGGCGCTCGACCCGGTGTTGCAAGAGTATGGCGTGACGGCCATTCGCCGCGATCTGCCAGGTTCGGCCAGCGGGTACACCATGGATCATTCGGCTTTTATCTATGTAATCGATCAGGAAGGCTACTGGCGCGCGCTGTTCTCGCCAGGCAGCACGATGGAAGCTATTGTGAACGATGTGCGCTATTTGGTGCGGAATCCGACCTGAGAAGGTTTTCTTGATGCATCCCCTTCTTGGCTGGTGAGAGAAGGGGATGAAAGATGAGGGAGACACGTGCATCGTAAGAAGCTGCTCTATAGTGTTATTCCACTGCTTGTCGTGCTGCTGGTAGGCGGTGCGTTCTGGCTGTGGGATCACCAGACGCGCCAGGTTGTGTTTGTGATACCGGCGGGTACGGCTGAACGCCAGGCAGCGGGCGAGGATGTGACACTTTTCCCGCCGACGATCGCGATCGATCTGAAGCGCCAGGATACCTTGGTGATCCACAACGAGGACAGCGTGCCAGTGACAGTCGGCCCGTTCCGAGTTGCACCCGGCCAGCGCTTTGTACAACGCTACCGCAGCCCTGGCACTTTTGAGCTGCTGTGCTCGGCGCACGGTGGTGAGAACCTGCGCATTGTGGTGACGCGGTGAGAGCGTAGGGTTGCGGACGAAGGAACCAAGGAACTAAGGACTTCACGAGCCGGGAGCCGAGAGAGTGGAGCGCAGAAGGCTAGCATAGGGAGCAGAGGCATGACAACTGAGCAGTTCGACGCCGTAGTCATCGGCTCGGGCCAGGGCGGCAACCCGCTGGCGCGGGCGCTGGTAGCGTCAGGTCGTAAGACGGCGCTGATCGAGCGTGCACATATTGGCGGTACCTGTATCAACGAGGGCTGCACGCCGACAAAAACGATGGTCGCCAGCGCGCGCGTAGCCTACCTGGCGCGGCGCGGTGCCGATTATGGTGCAGTCAGCGAGGGACTGCGCATCGACCTCGCCACCGTGCGCCAGCGCAAACGCGCGATTGTCGACGATTTTCGCAGCAGCGGTAAGCGCGGACTAGAGCAAGCAGGTGTAACACTCTTCTTCGGCGAAGGCCGCTTTGTGGACGCGCACGAGATCGTGATCGCGCTGAACGACGGTGGCGAGCGAACCATCCACGGCGAGCAGATCATCATCAACACCGGCGCGCGCCCCGCCAACCCGCCTATACCTGGTCTTAACAGTGTTCCCTTTCTCGACTCAACCTCAATTATGGAGCTTGCCCAGGTGCCGGAGCATCTGCTGGTGATCGGTGGCGGCTATATCGGGCTGGAGTTCGGCCAGATGTTCCGCCGTTTCGGCAGCGCGGTGACAATTGTACAGCGCGGCAAACAGCTGCTTGGCCGCGAAGACGAGGACATGGCCAACGCCGTGGCCGAGATCCTGCGTGAAGATGGCATCGATGTGTTGCTGGAAACCGAGCCGCAGCACGTTGCGCGCGCAGACGAGTCGATCGTGCTTAGCGTGAAAACACCGGGCGGCGAGCGTGAGTTGCGCGGCTCACATCTGCTGCTGGCGGTAGGGCGTAGGCCCCAACACCGATACACTTAACCTTGCGGCTGCGGGCGTAACGACCGATAAGCAAGGCAACGTGCAGGTGAACGAGCGTCTCGAGACGAACGTACCGCATATCTACGCGATCGGCGATGTGAAGGGCGGGCCAGCGTTCACGCATATCTCCTACGACGATTTTCGCATTCTGCGGCGCAATCTGCTGGAAAATGGCGCTGCGAGCACTGCGGGGCGAATGGTGCCCTACACCGCCTTCATCGACCCGCAGTTCGCGCGTGTTGGGCTGAACGAGCAGGAGCGCGCGCGCAGGGGGTGAACTTCAAAATGGCGACAATGCCGATGGAATATGTCGCGCGGGCGCTGGAGATGGACGAGACGCGCGGCATGATGAAGGCGATCATCGATGCAGAGAGCGAACAAATCCTCGGCTTCACCGTACTTGGGGTGGAAGGCGGCGAGTTGATGAGCGCGGTGCAGCTGGCGATGATGGGCAAACTGCCCTACACCGCGTTGCGCGACGCGATCTTTGCCCACCCCACGATCGCCGAGTGCTTGAATAACCTGTTTGCGCGTGTGGAATAATATGGTGCCCCGGTAGGGGCGACGGAACAACGCATGAGCAACACGATACGAATTGCCCTCATTGGCGGCGGAGCCGGGATCGCGCCCACACATCTGGCGGCGATCGCTGCACTGGCCAATGCTGAACTGGTCGGTATCAGCGATGTGAGCGCCGAGCGCGCCGCGCCGCGGGCTGCGCTGGCGCAGGTGCCACTGTTCGACAATCACCAGGCGATGCTACGCGCCGTGCGCCCCGATCTGGTGGCGATCTGCACACCACACCCAAGCCACGCGGTGCTGGCTATGGAGTGCCTAGCCGCCGGAGCACACGTGCTGGTCGAAAAACCACTGGCCGTCGAGGTCGCCGAAGCAGACCTGATGATCGCCGCAGCCGCGGCAGCGGGGCGGCTGATCGCCGTGAGCTATCAGCAGCGCTTCCGCGCGGAGGTAGCGCTGGCGCACGAGCTGATTACGGCTGGCACGCTTGGCACGTTAGTGCGTGTGCATTGCGTCGAGCCGTGGTTTCGCACGGCGGCCTACTACCGGAGCGCGGGCTGGCGCGGTAGTTGGCGCGGCGAAGGCGGCGGGGTCTTGATGAATCAGGCTCCGCACACGCTCGACTTGGTATGTTACCTTGCCGGGCGTCCGACACGTGTCTGGGGTGCAACCAGCACGCTGCACCACGCGATAACGGCAGAAGATACAGCGCACGCTCTGCTGAGCTTCGCCGGTGGCGCACCCGGCTACTTTTTCACCAGCACCGCTGAGAGCGGCGAGCAACTGCTGGAGATCGTCGGCGACCGCGCCAGTATACGGCTGCAGAGCGGTAAGTTGACGCTGACGCGCTTTCAGCCGACGCAGCTTGAGCAACTACGCGGCGCAGCGAACCCGTTTGAGGGGCCAATAAAGAGCGTAGAAGAGTTGTCGCCGCCAACTGCGGGAGTAGGTGGGCACCACGCCGTTTATGCCGACGTGGTACAGGCGATCTGCACCGGGGGGCAGCCGCGCTGTGACGGGCGCAGCGCGCGCGCCTCGCTCGAACTTGCCAACGCAATTGTGCTATCGAGCTACAGTGAGCGCCCGATCGATCTCCCATTGGATCGTGCGGCGTATAGCGCGCTGTTGACGGAGCTGCGCGCTCGCGAGGAGTAAGACAGAGCATTGCAGATTGCCGCGCGGACTCTGCTGGCACCTTGGGGCAGCACAGCATAGAGTAGGCGCAAGCAGAAATGGACTAAGCTATGGCGCTACACTACCCTATCGCCTTTAGCACCCTCGCCTGCCCCGATTGGAGGCTAGAGCGTGTCGCGGCGGCGGCGGTTGAATACGGCTACAATGCGATAGAGATGCGCACACTCGACGGCGTGGTAGTCTCTTCTGAACTGCTGACACATGAACTGCTGCGTATCCGAACGGTGCTGCGCGCGCACGAGCTGCAGCTGATCGGCATCGGTGCATCGACCCGTTTTGCCAGCCCCGATGCAGCAGAGCGCGCTGCCCAGGGCGCAGAGCTGCGCCGTTTGTTGGAAGTCGCCAGCGCACTCGAAGTGCCGCTGGTGCGTACCTTCGGCGGTGTGCCACCTATCGGAACCAGCGATCAAGATGCAGCTGGCTATGTCGTGGCCGGGCTGGAACCGCTACTGGCGGATGCCGAACGGCTGGGCGTGCAGATCGCACTGGAGACACACGACGCCTTTTCACGCGGGGCACTCGTCGCCATGGTGCTCATGCGTTGCCACATCCGCAGCTCGCGGTGATCTGGGATATTTTGCACCCGCTGCGCTTCGGCGAGACGATTGCGGAGACCTGGCAGTTCATCGGGCGCGTGTGGCGCATGTGCATGTGAAGGATGGCAGGCCGAGGGGAGCGCAGAGCGCAGAGCATAGAGCCGAGAACCGAGAGCCGAGAATTGGAAACAACGGAACAACGGAACAATGGAACCAGGGAACAACGGAACAAACTGCGATCAGTATGCGCCCTGGTGATCTGCGATCTGTAAGCGTCCCGGACAATCTGCAATCTACAATCTACAATCTGCAATCCACCGGTGGGCAATCACCAATCAGCCAGGACTGGGCGCTGACGCTGCTGGGCGCAGGTGCGGTACCGGTGCCGGAGATTCTGCGTCTGCTGCGCGATAGTGGCTACCGAGGCTACCTGAGCATAGAGTGGGAGAAGCATTGGCATCGTGAACTGGCCGAGCCGGAGGAGGCGCTGCCGCAACATATAACACAGCTGCGCTACTGGATGGAGGCACTTTGAACATAGAGAACATCGGCGTCGCGCTTCTTGGTGCGGGGATGGTCGCGCAGTACCATCGGCGGGCCGTTGAGGCATGCGCCGATTTGGGGGCGCGGCTGGTGGCCGTCGGCCACCCCAACCCGGCGCGCGATGAACAGATCGCCGCAGATTTCGGCGTGCCGCGCTACGACCCACCTGCGCTCCTGCTCGATCCGGCTATCGACGTTGTCTGCATCTGTACGCCAAGCGGCCAGCACGCGGCAGAGGCGATCGCAGCATTGCAGTCCGGCAAACATGTGTTGGTGGAGAAGCCGATGGCGCTGGGCTTAGCCGACGCGGATGCGATGATCGCAGCAGCAACAGCGCACGATGTGCAACTCGGCGTAGTGCTGCAGCGGCGTTTTGACCCGAGCTTCCAGGCGGTGCGTGCGGCGATCGCGACTGGCGCGCTCGGCCAGATCACACTGGCGCATTTGAGCATTCCCTACCTTCGCCCACAGAGCTACTACGATCAAGCTGCATGGCGCGGCAGCTGGGCGCTGGATGGCGGCGGCGTGCTGATGAACCAGGGCATCCACCTCATCGATCTGCTGGTGTGGCTACTGGGCGACCCCGTGCAGGTACAGGCTGCTGCGGCAACACTACAACACACTATCGAGGTCGAGGATACACTGGTGGCGACGTTACGCTTTGCGCAGGGAGCGCTAGCCAGCGTGGCGGCGACGACGACGGCAGCGCCGGGCTTCGCGCACCGGCTGGAGATCTACGGCAGCGCGGGCAATGTCCTGATCGAGGGTGAACAAGTAACGCGCTGGCAAAGCGATACGCATTCGCTCGACGTGCCAGCGGCGATAACAAGCAACGCGGGGGCAGGCAGCGACCCGCGTGGCATCGCGCCGATCGGCCACATCCGCGTGCTGCGCGACTTCATCGGGGCCATCCATGACAAGCGCGCACCATTAGTAGATGGCTTCGAAGGGCGCCGCAGCCTGGCGGCGGTATTGGCAATGTATCGGGCGGCTGGATTGAGGTAGAGCGCAGAGCGCAGAGTCGTCGGGCGACCCGTAAGAGCGCAGCATGCTGCGCTGCAGGGCCGCATAGAGTGCCTCGTCTCACCCCATAGATCAAATGACACAGCCGTAGCACCACACCGGTCGGCTACTCGACTTGCACAAGATAGATCAGCGAACCGGCGACCGGACTACCCACGCTGTCGCGCAGCTGCACTGTCCCCTGGCTAGAAATGGCGTTGACCACCGCTAGCGTGAGTTCCAGCAGCACCGACACACTCTAGCTGCTCGCGCTGAAGCTTATGCACGAAAACAGTGACGCCGTTCGCCTGCTGGCTGCAGGTGGTGCCGCTACGGGCGAACACATAGACGGCGATCGAACTACCAACAAAGTCACCCTGGCCAGTGTTCGAGGCCTTCAAATAGGCCTGCTGGCTCCAAGTTGTGCCCTCGCGCACGAAGACATAGGCCGCACCAGCGCGATAGATCCTGTTGTCAGACTGGTCATCGTTCACGTCGGTCGCCGCACGTGATATGACAAAAGGCAGATGTTCGGGTATGCTCGCTGTGCATATACAGGAGGTACAGGAAAGCATATGAGCAATAGTGGTATGAACTATGCGCCGGGCAGCCAGCCTGCACCAGTGGTACGGCCAGGCGCGTTTGGTTTTGCGGCCATGCACCTCGATCACGGCCATATTTACGGGATGTGCCAGGGCTTGCTGGATGCCGGGGCCGTGTTACGCTGGGTTTTCGACCCCGACCCGGTGAAGATCGCAGCGTTCACGGCGCGTTTTCCACAGGCGCAAGTGGCGCGTAGCGGCGACGAGGTGCTAGCGGACGCGAGTGTGCAGTTGGTGGCAGCGGCAGCAGTGCCGGTCGATCGTGGAGCGCTCGGCGTGCGGGTGATGCAAGCCGACAAAGATTATTTTACCGACAAAACCCCGTTCACCACGCTAGAACAGCTTGAGGCCGCGCGAGCGACAGTAATCGCCACTGGGCGCAAGTACATGGTCTATTATAGCGAGCGCCTGCACAACGAAAGCGCGGTGTTCGCCGAAGAACTGGTGCAGCGTGGTGCAATCGGGCGCGTGATCCAGGTGCTCGGCCTGGGGCCGCATCGGCTGAGCGCCGCGACACGCCCGGCCTGGTTCTTCGAGCGCGCGCGCTATGGCGGCATCCTCTGCGATATCGGCAGCCACCAGATCGAACAGATCCTCTTCTACAGCGGGGCCAGCGATGCGCAGATCGTCAGCGCGGCGGTGGCGAACCACAACCACGCCGAATATCCTGAGCTGGAAGATTTTGGTGAGGCCAGCCTGGTGACGAATACAGGCTGTTCGGGCTATTTTCGTGTCGACTGGTTTACGCCCGACGGCCTGGGCAGCTGGGGCGATGGTCGCACGATCATTCTTGGTACCGATGGCTATATCGAGCTACGCAAGTATATTGATATTGCACGTCACGAGATCGGCGACCATTGTTACCTGGTGGACAGATCCGGCGAACAGCATTTCCCGGTGGCTGGTCGCGTTGGGTTCCCTTTCTTTGGCCAGTTGATTCGTGACTGCATCGATCGCAGCGAGATCGCGATGAGCCAGGCGCACGCGTTTAAGGCGGCTGAACTCTGTCTACTTGCGCAGCAGGCCGCGCGACGGTTGTGAGAATGCAGAGTGCAGAGTGTCGATTGCAGAGTGTGCTGCGCGCGTTGCATAGCTTCTGACTCCTGAGTCCTTAATTCTGAATCCTGACTTCTGCTATCGAGGCTCTATGTCGCTATTCCACAACCGCAATTACCGTCTGCTTTGGTTCTCGCATTTTAGCGGCACGCTCGCCAACGAGCTGTTCAGCATCAGCATCGTAGTCTTGGTTTTCGCCAGCACCGGCTCGACGCTGCAAACCACGGGGGTACTGGTGGCGCGCCATCTCCCGCCACTTTTGCTGGGGCCGTTTGCCGGAAGTTTTGTCGATCGGCTGCCGCGCCGGGCGATGCTCGTGACAACACAGCTGCTGCGAGCCGCGATCGTCGCGCTGGCGCTGCTGCCGATTGTGAGCGAAGTCGTCTGGCTGGGCTTTGTCTTGGTCTTCGCGCTGACGATGGCCGAGATCGTGCAGAAACCGGCGATGCTGGCGACGCTACCGACGATCGTCGCGCCGAACCAGATCGTGCGCGCAAACAGCCTGATCTTCACCACAACCCAGGCCGCCTTCGCCAGCGCTTACCTTATGGGCGGCTTGCTCGTAGTTGCGTTTGGCATTGTGCCACTGGTCGTGCTTGACATCGTCCTTTTTCTCCTCGCTGCCGGTGCCGCCGCCTGGCTCAGCGCCATTCCGCAGCATGGGCAGATCGGGCAGGAACCCTTCTGGCAGACCGTGCGGGCGGGCTTTGTGTATTTGCGGCAGCACCAGATGGCGCGCTCGCTGATCACGGTGGAGTTTCTTGAGTCTTGGCCGCATGGCGCGTGGACTTCGGCGCTTATGCTGAGTTTCACCGCCCAGGCCTTACAGGCGGGCACCGATGCCTGGGGATATCAGAACGGCGCTTTTTTCGCCGGCCAGATCATCGGGGCCTTGCTTGCGCTCACCTATGCCAATCGGCTTTCACGCCGACCAGGCTGGATCATCATGGCAACGGCTTTTTGATGGGGGTGTTGACGCTAGCCTATGCCGTGAGCGACACGGTGCTGGCGGCGACTCTGATCTCGGTGGCCTTTGGGCCGCCCTTCGCTATGCGCGATGTGGCACAGGACTCGCTCTTGCAGACAACCGTCGCGCCCGAGGTGCTGGGCCGTATCTACGCAGCGCGTGAGATGTTCGCCCGGGTCGCCTTTCTCGCTGGTGGCCTAGTGTTTGCCGTGCTCGCCGACCAGCTCGCCATCCGCCAAGTCTATGTGCTCTCTGGCCTGATGTACTGCCTGGTGGCCGTCTACGCGCTGGCCAGCACAGTCTTGCGGCGCAGCACCATAGCTGCGCCGTCCTCGGCTTTTTAAAATATTGGTGCTGGGGCATTTGCAAAGCAAATGCCCCAGCACCAATTCCTACATCTCGACCTTGTAAATCTGTTCGCGCCAGAGCGCCATGCCGGGCAGATCAGTGGGACTTCTGAATCCTGATTTCTGCGCTAAGTGTACCAGTGCCGTTCGTGGTACTATGAAGCAACTATGCTGCCACCTCGATTGTTTCAACGTAAACCGATGTTTCGCAACCGTCTTCTTTCAACGTCTGCCCTATCGATTTTCGCCTGGCTGCTGGTGCTCGTCTGCACGCTGTACGCGTTGAGCGGACAAGTTGGTGCGCCGCTGGCCGCCGGCGGTGCTGTGCTAGGCCTGATCGCACTATGGTGGGCAAACCGACAGCGGAGCCGTCATCTCGATCAGCTGTTGCTCAGCATCTACCCGATGGCGCGCGACTGGCCAGTGCATTCTAAAACCTTTCCGGCCTACAAACTCGTCGATCTCGATGCAGCGGCGAACTGGCTAGCCGAGCAGCAGCCCAATACACTCACGCTGGCCTCGGAGCACCACGAACCGCTCTCCTTTCTACTGGTGCATAGCGGGCGTTTCGAGCGGCCGATCCGCCCGCCGAGCAAGATAGCGCGCGCGAGCGGCCCGGACAGCGAAGTCTTCGTGCCGGTCGATAGCTTTCGCGTGCTGCGCAACACGCGCGATGGCAGCGGGCAGCGGGCGATCGTACGGCTCAAATATTATCATAATAGCACCATGGTCACCGTAGAGATCGCCGCGCCGCAGGAGCACGACGCGGTGCGCCTGATGGAGCAACTGCTCCAACGGGCGGCGCAGCATACGATCTATCGCAACCACCTGTTGCGCGTCACCTTTGGCCACCAGACACGTGACTCGTATGACGATGAAGACACCGTGGCGGCGATCGACATCGCCTTTTTACGCGAGGCAGCGGTGACGGACGCGGATATCGTACTGGAGGATGAGCTAAGCGCGATTCTTGAGCACGCGATCGTAGATTTCCACCATCGCCGTGCCGAGTTAATGCAGCTTGGCGTGCCAGGCCGCCGCGGTGTGCTCTTTTACGGCCCGCCCGGCACCGGCAAGACCTATACCTGCCGCTATCTCGCGCAGCGCCTGGCCCCAATCACCACCATCGTGGCCTCGGGGCATGCCCTACTACGTATGCAAGATATCTGCGCGCTTGCCGCCGTGCTACAGCCAGCGCTAGTGCTGCTTGAAGATGTCGACCTGGTGTTTGCCAGCCGCGAGCTGAACCCGTTCAATACCACACTGGGCGAATTTATGGATCAGCTCGACGGCTTCGGCACGCAGCACGAAGTGATTTTTCTGCTGACGACCAATGCTTTGGAGCGGGTTGAAGCGGCGATCAAAGACCGGCCAGGGCGGGTGAGCCAGTGCATCTACTTCGGGCCACCTAGTGCCAAATTGCGCCAACGCTACCTGGCGCGCGCGCTCGCACCGTACACCTTCAACGGTGACCTCGGCCGCATTGTGCGGCAGACCGAGGGTGTGAGCCAGGCCTTCCTCAAAGAGTTGGTCTACCGCGCCGTTCAGCTCGCCTCGCTTGAACAGCGCGAGCGCAGCAACGGCCTGCTGATCGACGCTGAACATTTGGAGGCGGCTCTGAACGAACTGCTGCAAGGCGGTGGCGAGGCCGGGCGCAGCATCATCGGCTTTCGCCTGACGGCGTAGAGCCGAGAACCCGGAGTACAGAGCGCGGCAATCGGCAATCGGCCCCATGCGTAAACCGAGCGCACAGGTTGTAATTATGAGCATCGTCGTCTTCGGTAGCATCAATATGGATATGGTGACGCGTACGACGCGGCTGCCGCAGGCTGGTGAGACGCTAAGCGGCCACAGTTTTGTCACCGCGCCGGGCGGAAAGGGGGCAAACCAGGCAGTAGCTTGCGCGCGTCTCGGTGTGGCCACGCGTATGGTCGGGCGTGTCGGCAGTGATGGCTTTGGCCAGGAGCTGCGCACGACCCTGGCGGCGTATGGCGTCGATGATACCGGTGTAGCAATAACGCCGGGCAGCTCGGGCGTGGCGGCGATCGCCGTCGACGATGTGGGCGAAAATACGATTATCGTGGTGCCCGGGGCTAACGGCGCGGTGGGCGCGGAAGACCTGACGCGGCTTGCAGCGGCGCTCGACGGCGCACAGGTGTTGCTCTTGCAGCTTGAAGTGCCGCTGACGGCGGTTATCAAGGCAGCAGAGCTGGCCCGTGCGCGCGGCGTAACGGTGATTCTCGACCCGGCCCCGGCGCAACCGTTGCCAGCCGAGCTGTATCGGCTGGTGGACGTGCTCACGCCGAACGAGAGCGAGGCGGCAGCGCTCGTGGGTTTTGCGCTCGACAGCGACGAAGCTCTGCGCCGGGCGGCGCGTTTGCTGCACGAGCGTAGCGGCGGTCGCTGTTGTGATCAACTCGGCGCGCGCCGGAGCCTATGTGCTCGCTGCCGAAAGCGAGCACTTCGCACCAAGCTTTTCCGTCGTCGCCGTAGACACTGTCGCTGCCGGGGATGCCTTCAACGGCGGGCTAGCGGCGGGGCTCTGCGCGGGGCTACCACTACTGGTAGCAGGCAGCAGCAGGGCAAGCGCGCTAGATGGCGCTACTAAGAGTTATGGCGATGCATTGTCTTGGGGCCTGGCCGCCGGTGCTCTTGCGGTCACACGGCCCGGCGCACAGCAAGCTATGCCAACGCGAGCTGAACTGCTCGCGTTATGCGGGTAATCCTTGCACAAGGCCGCTACTATTTGAGCCACGAAGCCCACGAAGCCGAACCTATCTTTTCCACACTCCGTGCGCTTCATGTGCTGCGTGGCAATATAAGGAGCGCTTTATGCCCCTTCCTCACGATTATGTTGAGCGAGCGTACGCCGGGGTGCTCGGCAAGCTGATCGGTGTCTACCTTGGGCGACCGTTTGAAGGTTGGACGTACGAGCGGATCATGGCCGAACTGGGCGAGATCTGGTATTACGTACATGAGCAGCGCCGCGTGCCGCTGATCGTCACCGACGACGACATCTCCGGCACCTTTACGTTCTTGCGGGCGCTGCCCGACCACGGCAACACACGCGAGCTTAGCCCAGCGCAGATCGGGCAAACCTGGCTGAACTATATCATCGAGGGGCGGACGATCTTATGGTGGGGTGGTCTGGGCAATTCCACGGAGCACACCGCCTATTTGCGGCTCAAACGCGGCGTACAGGCACCGGAGAGCGGATCGATCGCGCGTAACGGCCAGGTGGTGGCCGAGCAGATCGGCGCGCAGATCTTCATCGACGGCTGGGCGATGGTGGCACCCGGCGACCCGGAACTGGCTGCCGACCTGGCGCGGCGCGCGGCATCGGTCTCGCACGATGGCGAGGCGATCTACGGTGCGCAGCTGCTGGCAGCGATGGAGGCACAGGCCTTTGTCGAGCGCGACCTGAACGCGCTGCTTGACACCGGGCTGCGTTTCATCCCGCGCGACTCGACGATCGCGCGGATGGTCGACGATCTTCGTGATTGGCACGCCGAACTGCGCGACTGGCGCGAGACACGGGCACGTATCGCTGCCGACTACGGCTACGACCAATTCGGCGGCAACTGCCATATGGTGCCGAACCACGCGCTGATCCATCTCGGCCTGCTCTACGGCGAAGACGATTTACAGCGTGCGTTGATGATCACCAACACCGCAGGATGGGATACCGACTGCAACTCCGGCAATGTCGGCTGCCTGCTCGGCATCAAGAACGGGCTGGCTGGCATCGACAGCGGGCCAGATTGGCGTGGGCCGCTGGCCGACCGGCTTTACCTGCCGACGGCCGACGGCGGGCGCGCGATCAGCGATGCGGTGCGCGAGACCTACGCGGTGGTAAACATCGGGCGAGCACTGGCCGGCGAAGTGCCGCTGGAGCCGAAAGGCGGAGCGCGCTTCCACTTCGAGTTACCCGGCAGCGTGCAGGGCTTCCAGGCCGACGAACGCGTCGATGCGCGCGGGACGCTACAGATCGAAAACGTTTCTGGCCATAGCCAGCGTGGCAAGCGTAGCCTGGCGCTACGCTGCCGTGGCCTGGCACCGGGGCGTGTCGCACGCGCACTGACGGCGACCTTCATTCCGCTCGAGGCGATCGATATGCCCGGCTACAGCCTGCTCGCGTCGCCAACGCTCTACCCCGGCCAGCAGCTTAGGGCCGCTCTCGAAGCGGATGCGAGCAACCCGCACACGCTGCTGTGCCACATCGTCGTGCAGTACTATGGCGCGGAAAACAAGCTGACAACACTCGTCGGCCCTCAGGCAGTGCTCAAGCCCGGCGAGCGCCAGGAGCTGCAATGGCGTATTCCAAATACGGGCGGGTGCCCGATCGCTACGGTGGGCATCCAGATCGCTGGCACACCGCACGGCGAAGGCAGCATCTACCTCGACGAACTACACTGGCATGGAGCGCCGGATGTGTTACTTTGTCGGCCGGCGAGCGGCGGAACCATGTGGCAGCGCGCCTGGGTCGATGGCGTCGACCAGTCGGAGCGAGGTTATCCCGAGACATACCGGCTGGTGCAGAACGCGGGCACCGGCCTGCTGATGCAGGGCACGCGCGAATGGACGGATTACGTGGTCAGTGCGCTGGTCACGCCGCATATGATGCTGAGCTGCGGTATTGTAGCGCGCTGCCAGGGTATGCGGTGCTATGTCGCGCTTACTCTCGGCTACGACGAGCACGGCGACAAAGTGCTGCTGCTGAGCGAGCGACGTGGGGCGGAACAGCGCCAGATAGGGCTGCCCTTTGCCTGGGAGTACGGGCAGAGCTACCAGCTGCGGCTGGAATTGAAGGGCGCGCGGTCGATGGCAGAAGTCAGGAGTCAGGAGTCAGGAGTCAGGAGTCAGGAGCAGGTGCGAAGGATA